>NZ_JBOFKN010000231.1:0-1082 GCF_051657365.1 Paraclostridium sp. | reverse complement strand
CCATGCTTTTTTTAGTGCGGATGTTTCTTCTGATGTGCCACGAATGCTCTTGGCTAATTGACCCGCCGCCTTTGCGCCATCGTAGAAAAATGCCGCAATTTTTATCCCGGCATATGTTTTGATGAGGTTTGCTATTGCACCTGAGTTCTCATTAATCCATGAGGTAAGGCTTTTTATAGATTCGCCAACGCTGCGCAATACAGAATTAAACGACTTGCCCCACTCGGCCACTTGGCCAGACTGCAGCATTTGATCGAACCACTTGGTGGCCAACTGAACCTGCTGCGTCAGATAATTCCACGCGCCCTGCTCACCTAGCGTCCGGTAAACCTCTCGCACTTTGTCATTAAAGTTTGACCAAGAGCCGGACATGTTGTTGATGTTTTCTGCTGCTGCGCCCATATTGGCGCGGCCCATCTCCTCAACCAACAATCGAATTTCAGCACGACCTAGTCGGCCTTGCTCAGAAAGCTTTTGAACCTCACCCGTGGTTTTATTCAGCACTCGGCCAAGCATGTCCCACACTGGCACACCGCGTTCAACCAGCTGCAAAATCTCTTCACCCTGCAGCTTCTGCTTCGCCCATGCCTGACCCACGGCCAGAATGATGCCTTCCAGATTCTCCTGCGAAACACCCATTGCCGATGATTGGTCAATGATAGACCGCAGCGAACCATCGAGCGGGTCAAGGCCAAACGCCTTGAGTTTGAGCGCCGCATCAGTAACAGCTTCCAGCGAGAATGGCGTGGTAACCGCAATTTTCTGAAACTCGACCATTGCCCCCTTGGCAATATCGAGATCTTTGTAGGCGTTCTTGGCTCGGGCCGTCAGGTTCTCCATCTCCGTGGATGCCTGCATGAAGTTATGCCCGACACGGATCAGAGCGTCAAAACCCGCATACGCACCAAGCAGCGCCAGAACTTGACCGGTAGCGACTTTAATTTTGGTGGTGAATCCGTTTACCTGCCCACCAGCCTTATCAACCGAATCGCCGTGTTTTTTTGTTGATGCCTCGGCAGCTCGGTGCGCAGCAATATTGCTGGCCAGCTGCTGATTGGTTCTAGCCAGTTCAGATCTTGATT
>NZ_JBOFKN010000230.1:0-3167 GCF_051657365.1 Paraclostridium sp. | reverse complement strand
TAACAGCAGTAAACTTTATGGAGATTAATAAAGTACAAGAGGTTATTGTAGCACTTCCTCAACTTACAACAAAAGAGTTAAATACCATAATAGATGGATTTGAAAATTTTGTTAAAAGTATAAAGATAATTCCTAAAGTGCATAAGATGTATACTTTTGCTCCAAAGGTTCAAGACTATGATGGAGTAATGCTTGTTGCAACAAAAAACAATATGATGAGTTTGAAAAGACGTATTTTAAAAAGAGGACTAGATATTGTTGGAGGAGTAGCAGGACTTATAATATTATTGCCACTTTATATTAAGTATGGAAGAGAGATAAAAAAAGATGGAGGACCAGCAACATTTTGTCATACTAGAATTGGTAGAGATTTAGAACCTTTTAAGATGTATAAATTTCGTTCTATGTATATAGATGCAGAGGATAGATTACAAAAAATGTTAGCAGAGGATGAAAAAGTGAGAGAGGAGTTTTACACAAACTTCAAACTTAAAGATGATCCTAGAATAACTCCAGCTGGTGCTTTTTTAAGAAGAACATCATTAGATGAGTTTCCACAGTTTATAAATGTTATAAAAGGTGAGATGAGCTTAGTTGGACCAAGACCTGTGGTACAAAAAGAGGTTGAGATGTATTATGGAACAGAGATGGGGCAAAAGATATTTCAAGTAAAGCCAGGAATAACAGGGATGTGGCAAGCAAATGGGAGATCAGATGTAGAGGATTATGATGAAAGAATAGCACTAGATCTTTATTATATAAGAAACTGGAGCTTATGGCTGGATATAATAATATTAATAAAGACAGTAAAAAATGTTGTAGGAAAGAAAGGAGCATATTAATGGAACCACTTGTAAGTATAATAACACCATCTTATAATTCAAAAGATTTTATAGGAGAAACAATAGAATCTGTTTTAAATCAAACATATAAGAATTGGGAGTTGCTAATAATTGATGATTGTTCTACAGATGATAGCTCTGAAGTAATAAAAAAATATACTCAGAATGATTCAAGAATAAAATATTTAAAAAATAAAAAAAATAGTGGTCCAGCTACTTCAAGAAATGTTGGAATTGAAAAAGCAGAAGGAAAGTATATAGCTTTTTTAGATAGCGATGACTTTTGGGATAAAGAAAAACTTAAATATCAAATAGAATTTATGGAAAAAAATAATCTATTAATAACACATACAGATTATTTTTTTACAGATTCAATAGGAAAAATAGTTAAAAAAGTAATAACTTCTGAAGAAATTGACTATAAAAGATTATTAAAAGGTAATCAATTTAAAACTATGTGTATGATTATGAGAAGTGATTTGGTAAAAAAAAATAGAATGCCTATAATAAAACATGAAGATTATGCATTTTTTTTAGATTTATTAAAAGAAGCTCCAAAATCATTAAAAGTGTCTAAAAGCTTAGCTATGTGTAGATTAAGAGAAAGAAGTGTTTCATCAAATAAATTGAAAAGTGCAGTTTGGACTTGGAAAATATATAAAAATTATGAAAAATTAGGCTTTATAAAGAGTTTTTATTATTTTTGTAATTACATTTATAACAGTATTCTAAAATATAAATAGGAAGTGAGTAATGAAAAAATCGATATTAATTATAACATATGGAAGAGAAGAAGAGTTATATCAGACGTTATATGATATAGCTAAATATCAAGAAAATGATTTAGAGGTATTAATTTTAGATAATAACGAGACAAATTTTAGAAAAGATATTATAGAAAATATTTTTAAAAATACTTACATTGAATTAAAATATTATAATGATGGTAAAAATTATGGAGTTGCCTTAGGGAGAAATTATATAATACAAAAATCTAGCGGTGATATTTTAATAACATTAGATGATGATATTGAAATAAAAGATATTAATTTATTAGTAAAAAAAGTTGAAAATTATTTTTCAATTTATTCAGAAGTAGGGTGTTTGGCTTTTAATATAAAGAATTATTTTACTAAAAAAGCGTTAAGACACGAAATTCCTCACGGGAATAAAAAATTAGATTTTTCTAAAAATATGGAAACATATTATTTTATTGGTGCAGGACATGCAATAAGAAAAATAGTTTATGATAAATGTGGTTTATATCCAGATGATTTAGGAAAATACGGGGGAGAAGAAGAGGATTTATCTTATAGAATACTTGAATATTATAAAATTTTATATTGTTATGATATAGAGATTTATCACAAAAATTCTCCAAATGGAAGAATGGCAAAAATAGAAGAAGATTATTGTAGGTATAGAAATAAATTAATAGTTAGAAATCGATATTTAAATAAAAAAAATATACTGATAAATTGGATAATATGGAGTATTTATTATTTTTTTATAAAGAAAGGAAAAATAAAAGACATTTTAAAAGTAAAGAAAGAAATAAATAGTATGGAGATGTTAAGTGATGAAAGAAAGGGGAATATTTTAAAAAAATTAAAAGCGTTAAACGCTAGAATAATTTATTAAAATAAAAATATGAAAAACAAATATAACATTTTAATTTTTAATGGAATATTGATAAATATTTTTATATCAATTCCGATATTTTTATACAGTGTTTTTAAGAAAAAGTATTCATCTTTTTTAGGTGCTTTAATTTTAAGTATAAATGCTTATTATTTTATTCCTTATGAAGGAAGTGATTTAGATAGATACTATAAGATGATGAAAACAATAAAAAAAATAAATATTATATTTAGACAACAAAATGATATTTATCTAGAATTAATTATAAAAAAAGTTTTAGATATGAAAATTCCACATAATTTTGTGGCATTTTTATCTTGTTTTATTTGTTATTATTATTTTTTTAAAAGCTTTAAACTAGGATATGGACTAAATAGACTTAAATTCAAAGTGTACTTTATATATTTTTGTATATATTTTTTGACTATTCCATTGACTGCATTTCATGGATTACGATTTTATCCAGCTATTGCATTATTTACATATGGGGTTATGAAATCTATTAAATTAAGAAGCAAAGTAGGATATATATATATATTAGGTTCTATACTTATTCATACCAGCTTAATTTTACCAGTATTAGTTTACTTTATATCTATAATATTAAATAAATATAGCGTTGAAAGAATAAAATGGATTGTTTATATAATTTTTATAGTAGGTTTGATAGCAAATAAAGATATA
>NZ_JBOFKN010000229.1:0-1500 GCF_051657365.1 Paraclostridium sp. | reverse complement strand
CGAGTTCGCAGCTTTCCTTCGATATACACTTTTGAACCTTTGGCCAAAAAGTCTCGCGCTACTTCTGCCAGACGGCGATAGATAACCACTCGGTGCCACTCGGTGGCTTCTTTTTTATCGCCGGTATTTTTATCGCGCCAGCTTTCTGAGGTTGCCACACTCAGGTTAGCTACGGCTGTGCCTGATGGCGTGCTTCGGAAGTCTGGATCTTGTCCAAGATTACCTACGATGATGACTTTGTTTATTCCACGCATTGCGTCTTTCCTGTTCTGTAATTAATTTGCCTGTCTTTTCACCGCTTCAGGCTCGGCGGGGCTGCAGCAAGACCAGTGCGCAGACTTATGCCGGTTGGCATTCTTTTTCAGGCTCAGACTCTTGGCTGGCCTCATCATCACGTTTAAATAGTTTCAGGAAGTCGCTCATCATGTGGTCGAGCAGGGTGGATTCGTAATTCAGGCTATCCACATATTCCATGTCATCGTTCAGCCCGAACACTTTGATTTTTTGCAGCTGATATTTTTTATTCAGCATGAATTGAACTGCTTCATCGCGATAGATGATCTCGATTTTCTCTACTTCAAAACCAAGATCGATATTCTTGACCAGCTCGCCATGCGCAATCAGATCTTCTACGTTGTAGCTAATGCACATAGAGTCTTTCTTGAGTAACACTTGGCTGCTGGCGCTGAACGGGCTCATGATGTTTTCACCGGTATCAATGTTATGTTTCAGCATTGAAGTGATGCCCTTGCGGAAACCATTGATGTAAATTGTGCTGGCGGTTAATGAGTCAACCAGATTGACCAGCATTGCCGATGCGCGGCGGCTGCGGAATGTATTGATGGTGCCAACAAAAATAAAGTTTTCAGTTACTAAAATTGGCACATATGATTGGTCGGTTGGTGCCTTTTTGGTGAGTGTAATAATCACCTCATCCCGAATTTCAATCATCTCTTTGCGCGTAATGGGTTGATTGGCCCCGCGCAGCTTATATATTTCAGCCAGCTTAGCTTCGATCTCCGCTTTCACCTGACGCGCCACAACGATTTTTTCTTCTATGCAGACACGCAGCAAGTAGCCGCCATGAAACTTGGTAACCAGTGCGCCGCTTTCTGCGTCATTAACGAAGCCGCATGCCACTGCCTGCGTGGTGCCGAGTTCCATTGGTTTAAAAATCAGGTCTGGGTTTTTATCAATGGCGCTTTGAATAATTTCCACTGGTGGCATTTTCGCGTTAATAACGCAGGCGTTATGAATTACTTGCATGATTTAACCTTCCTCAAGGTGAGTTAATCCGCAGCGCGTGAGCACTGTTTATTTAAAAATTAATTTGGTTGTTACATGAAATTTATTTAGCTGGCTTGAGCAGCACTAATTGCCATTTTGAATGTTACCCACGACAACGCATCATCTTGCTGAACGCTAACCCTTCTATCCCCAACCGCCCAAGTTACGGCGTGTTTTCCGCCAGGGAAAGTGAATGCAACGCTGGCTGGGGCA
>NZ_JBOFKN010000228.1:0-1900 GCF_051657365.1 Paraclostridium sp. | reverse complement strand
CGGCAGACTGTGAAAAAATGCATATATTTTGTATAATCTAAAGATAGATTTATTTTAGGAGCAAAAGATGAAGTATTTGGTAAGTAGTAGAGAAAATTTAGTTATAGGAAATTTAGATGAATATGTTTCAAAGGATAGTATTGTGAGAACTTTAGATTCAATTATTGAAGGTTTTGATTTAGAAAATTTAGGTTTTAATATGGGGAAAAATACCGCAGCTGGTCGCCCACGATACAATCCAAAGGATTTATTAAAGTTATATGTATATGGATTATTAAATGGTATCCGTTCTGTGAGAAAACTTGAGGAATTATGTAAATTAAATATAGAAGTAATTTGGTTGATGAAAGGATTTAAGCCATGTTTTAAAACAATTTCAAATTTCCGTGATGATAATATTGATTTCTTTGAAAATTTATTTGATGAATTTGTATCAAACTGTATGGAGATGGGACTTTACGAAGGTAAAATTCTAGCATTAGATGGAACTCGACTAGAAGCTAATGCTTCTAAGCGGAAAAATTATTCACTAAAAAAATTAGCTATTCAAAAAGCTGAAGCCTATTCAAATTTGGAAGAATATATTTTAAAAAAGAATAAATCTAAAATAGAGTATTATCAAAGTAAATTGAAATTTTATGATGAAATTGAAACATTCTTAAATGATAATAATCTGACAAGTATTAATTTAACTGATCCAGATGCTAAAACTGTTAAATTTGGTGCAAGTAATGGCACGGATGTAGGTTATAATATTCAATCAGTAGTTGATAGCAAAGAAAAATTAATACTAACACTAGATGTTTCTGATTCAGCTGAAGATGGAAGTAGCTTGATTCCGTTGGCGTTGAAAACCAAGAAAAAATTGAATGGTGAAAAATTTTTTTTAATAGCCGATAAAGGATATTATAGTGCTAGAAAAATGCAGTTTTGTTATAAGCATAATATTATTACTTGTATTCCTAAAATACGCTATTCAAGTTCAATAAAAAATAAGGAATATTCTTTAGAACGTTTCAGTTATAACTCAAAAGACAATACATTTGTTTGTCCAGAAGGTGCTATCTTATCAAATGTTTATTCAAGTAAGTCAAAAACCGAATGCTTCGCTAATGCGAAAGCTTGTAATGAATGTCAAAACTCTAAATTATGTACTACAAGCTCAACAGGAAGAAAAATAACTAGAGCTAGAGGTGAATCAGCTTTAGCTAATAAATTCAATAAAATTTTTGAGAAAAATGAATCGAAATTTGCATTAAGGAAAGCTCTTGTTGAACATCCTTTTGGTACATTAAAGAGAGTTATGAATTTTTATCACGTTACACTTCGAACAAAAAGAAAAGTCCGAGGTGAGGTTGCGTTAGCCTTTTTTGTCTACAATCTTAAAAGGGTTATAAATATAAAGGGAAAGCAGCTCTCTATTTGCCACTTTCCCAATTTATATAAATTAATATTTAAATTTAACTTGAAATACAGTTATTATATTCAATTAAAGTAAATAAATGGAAAAATATTTATACTTAAATTAGTATAAATATTAGTTTTTACACAGTCTGACGTCCACCTGTTTCTTCATAGAATTTATCACGGATTTCTCCACCTTCCCAAATACCTTTAATAACAAAGTTTTTAAAGAAAGTCTTTACGATTTCTGGATCGATTTCATCACCAACTCTAGCTAGGAGTTCTTTTACAGAAGGAACATCATTATAGAAGTGTTCTAAAAGTTCTACACCTTGTTTGTCATAAGGGTTTTTAACAAGCTTCTTAGCAATACTTATGATTTTTCCGACGTTTTTTTCTGGATTTTTTTCTATATATGATAGAAGTTGTTCCAAAATAATTTTTTTCATTTTCTTCACCCCATAAAATATATTTGATTTTTAAAACTTTTGGAATA
>NZ_JBOFKN010000227.1:0-1788 GCF_051657365.1 Paraclostridium sp. | reverse complement strand
GCTTGATTAGGAACAACACGATCATAAACATTCATTGTGAATAGCGGCAATACAATGGCAAGTAAGTTAATCATTAAACTGGCCAGTAGTGCATCACGATAAATAGGTACTGAGCGCGCTAATCCGCGGCGTAACCAATTTTCCTGATTATCATATGAAGGCGCTCTATCATCGACATAGGGTAAGGGTGAGAGCATCCAGACTGTAGCGTGGTTCAGTTTTACTTGTTCGAAAACGTGCTCACCTAAACCCGGTTGCCATACAACTAGCCGCTCTTGCTCACGTCTTAAAACCACCCATGCTTGCTGGTCTGCCAATAACACACATGGCAGTGCTGCATCCGGTAACATGTTAACTGGCGTTCCTAGTTGGTTTGCATTCAGCCCAGCTCGGTAAGCCGCTCGGCCAAACAACGACATATCCAGCACGCCATTTTGTAATGGTAATCCGGCACAAATTTCCAATGTAGAGATAGTCCGCCGATAATGGCGGGCCATGTATTCTACAATTGCCAGCAATGGATCATGGACTATCCCCTGCACATTCAACTCCCTGTACGATGTGAGGTTAAAGATCGAATTTTAACGCGCCTTGTTTAATCAACTCATCTAATAGCTGTTTTTCTGTAGCTGCATCGTATATACCTTGAGCATGATTTCCCATCAATTGGGCTTGATTTTGCAGCTCAATGTGTTGTGACACAGCACCATTTGCTGTAACACTAAGCTTCAGTAGTAATGAATCCCCCTGACGCTCAAGAGAAATAAAATCACCTATATTGCTCTTGTTTTCATTTTGCAATAACTGCGATATATCAAGGCAATCCTTATCAGCAATTGAAAAATCTTGCACTATATCTTTGCTGATTTGCCCCCCTTTCCCCTGGTCATTTTGCGCCCAAATAAAGAGGTCTTTTCCTGATCCGCCGATCAAAATGTCATTACCGGTACCACCGATGAGAATGTCATTACCAGTACCACCGAGTAAAGTATCGTTACCGGAGCCACCTCGCAAAACATCATCATCGGCACCGCCATCCAGATAATCGTCACCATCGCCACCGAAAATCAAATCAGTGCCGCCTTCACCGAAGACAGTATCATTGCCTTCACCTGCATGAGCAATATCAACAAGAGCACCAGTGGCGAGTGTCGCAATATCTGATGGTAATGCATCTTTAAGCTTACTCACTGACGAATTTAAATATTCATCCGTTGTTGTTGCAAATTTTTCGATTAAATCTTTAATCGCTTTTTGTCCTGCTTCGCTATTGAACGCTGTCATATCGTTAGCAAGACCTAGACCTGCGGGGGTGTAACTCTGACCCAACCAAATAACATCGTTACCCGCCCCAGACTCTACATGATCACGTCCTGCACCTGCGTTAATATAGTTATTTTCTTTGGAAACAAAAGTTCTATCGGCCGGTTGTGCTTCTCCTCCTCCAATAGTTATATAGCCTCCCGCAGGATGAGCATCTATCGTAAAGGTATCATTATATATATTACCCTCTAAATACTGCTTATCCGGTACCATCAACGCTTTATCACTACCCGACGCAGATATATTTCCAGTTTTATCAGTTATTGTAGCGGTAACTTCTAACGTATTGCCTGACTCAACTTTATGATATTTGTATTCTTTATATCCATTATTAATATCAGCTTGAGTCAACTCATAATCAGGTTGGCCTGTAACTTTCAATATATCACCAACCTCAGCGTCTTTTGGAAGATGCACCTTTACAAGAACCTGCCCTTTGCCATTTATAGCTAGGTCCTCTTTCGG
>NZ_JBOFKN010000226.1:0-12015 GCF_051657365.1 Paraclostridium sp. | reverse complement strand
TGATTTTTTCTTTATTAACACTCTTCTTATCATTTATTATAAATATTATAAAAAAATGATTTTTTGTTATATTTTAGAAAATAATATATATTTAATTAATAATATATATCATTTTAGAAAGGATTGATTTTTTGGAAATAGTTTTTATTATAGTTGCATGTGTGCTTACATTTATATTTATAAAGTTTTTATTAAAAAAATTATTAACAGGTCTATTTATTTTAAGTTTTGCTGGTATTATTAGCTTTGTTTACAAAGTAAACTACAGCATAAGTGTACTTTTAATTGCGATACTTATTTTTTCAGCTACCTCTATTTTTTCAGAAGTAAAACGTATGGGAAGTAATATAATCAAATCTAACAACCTATATTTAAATGGAGGATCTGAGAAAATGGTTGATTTGTTGTTTAGTGTTAATTACATAGTTTTTATGAGTATTTGTTATATAGTACTTGTGCGTATGAGTTTTAATATGATAGATACTATAGAATTAGGTATTGCATTTTGCTTAACATGGTCATTTATTTGGATGGTTGGTTATAGTAGAAAAATATTATTTAAGTGTATCAGCACAAGAAAATATGAAGTTCAATAAAATAAGGGTTGTCGTATTTTGCGACATACCCTTTGTTTTATTCTACATATTTAAACTTTCAACTTCATAATACTCTTCTAAATCTTTATTTTCAATTCTATTAATAATTATATATTCTATACTTAAAATCATATTAAAAATTGTCATTACTACAAATCCATATAAAAATGGATTCAGACTATTTCCTATTCCAATAGGTGATGATTTCATATATGCATAGTTAGATCCTATTATATTATTAAGAGCAAATATTGTTATATGATATATATTTGTTATAATCAGCACTTTTTTAAATTCAATTTTACTCATACCTATATTTTTTACAAATAATAAGTACACAGAACCCCATAACAATAATATATGTCCTATAAAATATGAAAGTTGAGTTATATGAGGAAATGCAAATGGATCAAGTCCAGGAAATATTAAAGCCGATGTTGACCCAAAAATCCCCCAATAAGAACCCATCTTAGTCATAAAATCATTTTTAAAAATCAAGCCTATTATTAACATAATTATAGCTATCCTACAATGAAATAGTGGTAATCCTTCTTTTAAAAAATGATAGTTTCCACCAATATACCAAGTATATAGTGTTAATTGTTGAACTAACAATATACTTCCAATAAAAATTTCAAATAGTCTACTTTCTTTTTTTGATTTCACTATGATAACACTACCTAAAAAAGCTACAATTAATAAAAATAGGTGTATCATACCAAATACAACAAAGTTATTTTTTCCTATAGATGTGCTAAAAAAATAATAAATTTTATCCATGTAAGTCTCCTTATATTGATTATATACCTTCAATATTATAAATCCCCACGAGTTTTTTAGCAAACATTAAGTTAAGTTTAACAAAATATACAAGGTTTAACTACATTTTTAATTCTTAAATTACTACTTATATACTTATTAATATTGATTTTTTACTTTGCTTCTTTTATAGCTTCCCTAAATTGTGACAAGCCGTAAAATGTTCTTTATCAATTCTTAGCATAGGAGGTTCTTTTTCTTCACATATTAAGCTTTTATATTTACATCTAGTTCTAAATCTACATCCTGATGGTGGATTTAAAGGACTAGGTACATCTCCTTCTAAGATTTCTTCACTTACTTCTTTATCAATAGTTGGAATACTACTTAAAAGAGCTTTAGTATATGGATGTTTTGGATTATTATATATATCATCACTCTCTCCAATTTCCACTATTTTACCTAAATACATTACACAAACTCTATCAGATATATGTCTAACCATTGATAAATCATGTGCTATGAATAAATAAGTTATCCCTAGCTCTACTTGTAAATCTTCAAGTAAATTTATAACTTGAGCTTGTACCGAAACATCTAGTGCTGATATTGGTTCATCACAAAATATAAAATCTGGATTTACAGAAAGTGCACGAGCTATCCCTATACGTTGTCTTTGACCTCCACTAAATTCATGTGGATATCTACTTGCATGACTTTTGCTTAAACCCACTTTTTCAAGTAAATCATATATTATTTCTTCTTTTTCAGTTTTAGAGTAATTTGTATGGATATCTAGTGGCTCACAAATTATCTCCATTACTGTCATATTAGGATTTAAGGATGCATATGGATCTTGAAATATTGTTTGAGTTCTTTTTCTAAAAGTTTTTAAGTTTTTTTCGGATTTTGTAGATATGTCTTCTCCATCAAATAAAATTTGACCATCTGTTACATCATACAATCTTATTAAAGTTCTCCCTAATGTTGATTTTCCACATCCACTTTCTCCAACTAATCCCAAAGTTTCTCCTTTTTTTATGTAAAAAGTTACATCATCTACTGCTTTTACTTCTTTGATGTTTTTCTTAATTAATCCATTTTTTTGAGTAAAATATTTTTTTAAATTTTTAACTTCTATTAAGTTCATAATACCCTCCTTAGTAAATCCAACAATCAACTTTATGATTTATATTTATTAAAGTTGTACTTGGTTTTGTACTGCATTTTTCTATTTTATATTCACATCTATCGAAAAATGGGCATCCACTAGGAGGATTTAATAAATTTGGTGGAGTTCCATCTATAGGTACTAGTCTTTCTTTTTTATTACATCTTGCTTTAGGAATAGATTTTAAAAGGCCTTTAGTATATGGATGTTTTGGATTTTCAAAAATTTCTTTTACTGTTCCGTCTTCCATAATTCTTCCTCCATACATTACGATAACTCTATCACAAGTATTATAAACTACACCTAAATCATGTGTTATTAACATTACAGAACTACCAGTAGTCACATTTAATTCTTTTAAAAGTCTTAAAATTTGAGCCTGTATTGTTACATCTAACGCTGTTGTTGGCTCATCTGCTATTAATAGTTTAGGATTTGAACTTATAGCCATAGCTATACATACTCTTTGTCTCATACCTCCACTAAACTCATGTGGATAATTATCTATTCTAGTTTCAGGAGATGGAATCCCAACTTTTTTTAGCATCTCTATAGATTTTTCTCTTGCTTCTTTTTTATTTAAACCTTGATGTCTAGTTATTATTTCTCCTATTTGCTTTCCAACAGTAAGTAGAGGATTTAATGCAGTCATTGAATCTTGAAACACCATCGATATTTCATTTCCTCTTACTTTTCTCATTTCTTTATCACTTTTTTTCATTAAATCTTCATCATTAAATAGTAGCTCTCCAGATATTATTTTTCCTGGTTTTTGTATAATTCTCATTATTGATTTTGATGTTATACTTTTACCACTACCACTTTCTCCGACAATTCCTAATATCTCACCTTTTGAAACTTCAAAATTAATACCTCTTACAGCTTCTACTTCTCCGTCTTCTGTGAAAAATGATGTTTTAAGATTTTTTACTTTTAAAATTTTATCCATATTACTCACCTACCTGTCATTTGCCTTTGGCTCAAATACATTTCTTAATGTATCACCCATTAAATTAAAACTTAATACTGTAAATAGTATAATCATTCCTGGGAAAAATGCTAAGTACGGAGCTTCCATTAAATAACCTTGAGCATCCTTTAACATACTTCCCCACGATGCATTTGGCTGTGTTACTCCAACTCCTAAAAAGCTCATTGAAGATTCTAAAAGTATAGCTGTTGCTATGTTTATAGTTGCTGAAACAATTATAGTTGGCAATATACTTGGTATTATATGCTTTATTATTATTTTAAAAGGACTTTGACCTGCTGCTTTTGAATAAAGTACATACTCTCTTTCTTTAACAGAGAGAGTTTCGCCTCTTACTATTCTTGCAATAGACATCCATCCTAAAAAACCAATTATAAATATTAAGTTCTTAACAGATGCTCCAAGATAAGAATTTATAACTAATATTAAGAAAAATGTAGGTATACACATAAGTACATCTATACTCCTCATTATAAATTCATCCATTTTACCTCCAAAATATCCACTTATAGACCCAATTATTGTTCCGATTACTGTAGATATTATCATAGCCATAAATCCTACCATTAACGATACTCTCCCACCATACAAAGCTCTAGTGAAATAATCTCTTCCCATATCATCAGTCCCAAAAAAATGTTTTAAATCTGGCTTTAAAAGCCTATTTGATGGATCTATTTGATTCGGATCATAAGGAGATAAAAATGCAAGTATAGATGCAATTGTAAATACAAGTACAATTACAATTGCAACAACTGTTAACTTATTTTTCTTTAAATTTATTTTAAGGTTTTTAACCACTCTATCATTCATCGTTTATATCCCTTTCTTATGATTTGATCCTAGGATCTATGACTGTATATAGTATATCTGCTATTAAATTCCCTATTATTAGCATTAATGAAGAAAACAAAGTTATTCCCATAACTACTGGATAGTCATACCCAAATATAGCATTTACTCCTAGTTGACCCATTCCAGGCCATCCAAATATTGTCTCAGTTATAAAAGCACCTGTAAAAATACCAGGAAGAGACATCCCGAATATAGTTATTACAGGTAGTAGTGTATTTTTAAATACATGTTTAAATAAAACGTCTTTAGTACTTGCTCCATATGCATATTGAGTAAGTACATAATCTTCCTTTAACTGACCTATAGTACTTGATCTAATATATCTTATATATACTGATAAATTATAAAAGCTAAGTACTGTAACCGGTAAAACTAAGTGCTTTATCACATCAGATGTAGTCTCTATTCCTATACTTCTCATTCCAACACTTGGAAATATATTTAATTTTATAGAGAATATATATATTAGCATCATTGCAAACCAAAAACTTGGTATAGATATGCCTATATATGAAATTACATTTAATATATTATCTAGTATAGAGTTCTTCTTATATCCTGCAATAAGCCCTACTGGTATAGATATTATTATAGCTATTATTAATGCACTCCCTGATAGTAATAATGTAGGTCCTAGCCTTTCTAATATAAGTTCTAGTACTGGTCTATTATTAACCATTGAATAACCTAAATTTCCTTGTAATGTATTTCCTAACCACTTAAAATATTGAACTATTATAGGGTCATTAAGCCCTAAGCTTTCCCTAATTCTTGCTATATCATCTACGTTCATTTCTGGTGATATATACGCTTGTAGAGGATCCCCAGGTGCTAAATGCATAAGTATAAATGATATTATAGTTATGAAAAACAACATAGGAATTATATTAAAAATCCTTTTTATAATTTTATCTTTCATATTGTCACCTCGATTTAAATTTACTTTAAAATAGAGCTGTCTCAAATATGAAACAGCTCTATGATACTTTTACTATTTTTTGCTTAATTTAGATAAATCTTGGAACATATATATAGGAACTAATTTAGCTTCATCTATACCTGTATATTGCTTATCTATAGCAACTATAGATTTAGGATAAGCAATTGGATATAAAGCCATATCTTCCACAACTATCTGTTGTATTTTTTTATAAATTTCGCCTCGTTTATTGCTATCAGTTTCTACAGAAGCATCCTTAAATAATTTATTTACTTCTTCATTAGAATATCCTTGTGTATTATTTGAATTATCAGTTGTGAATAAAGATGCATAAGCTGATGGTTCAGTCCCCATAACATATCCATTTATAGCCATATCAAATGTTCTCTTTGATGTGTCTTCTGTAAATAATTGTCCTAAAAATGCACTTCTTTCAAGTGGAACTAATTGAACCTCAATACCAACATCCTTTAAATTATTTTGTATTACTAATGCAATAGATTCTAACGTTTTGTCCCCATTAGAATATGCTAATCTTAATTTTAAATTTTCTTGTCCAGCAGATTTTAATAACTCTTTTGCTTTTTCTTTGTTGTGATCATATTTTTCTACATCATCTGTGTAGTATAGTGAGTTTGGTGCAAACAATGAATACGCTTTTGTTGCATATTTATCTGAACCATATGCTGATTTCATTATTTCATCCTTATTTATTGAATAAGCTATAGCTTGTCTTACATCTTTATTTGATAAAGCTTTATTTTCTTCACACATAACTAAGTTATCAACCATACCTTCATCAAAAGTTCTAACTTCTAAATTTTTATTTTTAGAAATAGTTTCTACTTGATCTGGTTTAACATAGTTTGCTTGTATTTCTCCATTTTGTAGTGCCATTGTACCTGCATTTTTATCTTGTAGTATTCTATATGCTACTGTATCTAAATGTGGGTCTCCTAAGCAATAATCTATATTTTTATCTAATAAAATACTTTCTCCAGCTTTTATTTCTCTAAATTTATATGGTCCAGATCCTATAGGTGAATTATTTTTTTCACTTTTAGCTATATCCTTTTCTCCTTCAAATATATGTTTTGGTATAGGTCTTAAATCGCTTAAAGTAGCTTCAAAAGCCATTGAAACTGCTGGTAATTTAACTTCAAAGTTTTCATTATCTATTTTTTTAAATTCTACAGGTTTTCCATCAACTAAGAAGTCTCCTCTCTTTAATGAGTTTTGATTTTCATCCATTATAGCATTGTATGTAAATATAATATCATCTGAAGTTATAGGTTTTCCATCATGCCACTTTAAGTCATTTCTTAATTTAACTTTATAAGTTAAAAAATCCTTAGATATATCTACTTTTTCAGCTAAATAAAAAGTTTTCTTCTCTCCATCCATAACATACAATGGTGAATAAATAGCATTCATAAGTGTCATTGATGCTCTATCATTAGCATACAGTGGATTCATCGTTTGAGGCGTAGATCCAACTGATAATGTAATAGAATTTCCAGTTGAGCTAGCACCCGTTTTTTTTGTTTCTTTACTTGTTGCTTCTTTTGACGAGCACCCAACTGCAAATAGCATCGTACTTATCAAGCCTAACGATATTAATTTTTTAGAAATTTTCATTTTTTAGCCCCCTTAAATATTTTGTATCATTAATATTAGTCCCAGGTCTATTGTATGAAAATTGTATAAATATGTAAAATTGTTAATTACTATATATATTTATACAATTATAGAAAAAAACAATTGTGTTAATTTTCAGTTTAATTTTATTCAACATATATTCAAAAAAAAAAAAAAATAAAAGCAACTTAAATAATAAATATATTTAGTCGCTTTTATTTTTTAAAAATATTATTTTTCAACTTAAGAATGAGCTTTAAATGATTTAACATACCTTACCTTACTTAAAGAATATGCAAGTGGTATAGATATTGCCATACTTACTATACCTTGAATTAAGTTCGCTGGTATAGATGCTGCTGAAATTACTATACTTCCTTTTAAAATTATTCCTGCACCAAAATATCCTACTACCATAACTATAGTGCCTAATGCTGTTGCAAACACACTTTTTAATAAAGTATTATGATTTCTTATAATAATACCTACTAGATAACCTTCTAATCCTTTTATAATAAGAGTAAATACCGCCCAATGGGCATACCCACTTAAAATATCTGCAAGTGCTGAACCTATACCTCCTGCAAGCATACCTGCTATAGGTCCAAATAAAATTGATGAAATAAATATAACACTATCACCTATATTGATATACCCATTTGTTCCAGGCATAGGAATTTGAATCGTCATCGTTGCAATACATACTAAAGCTATTAGTAATCCATTTAACACAACTTTTTTAGTTTCGTTATGCATCTTATATACCTCCAAAATATTGAGTCTTTATAATATTAATTATATGTAACTGTATTTAAATACTCAATAATATTTGTACCCATACAATTTGCTTTTTAATTAATTTAAATTTATAAAATACATAAAAAAGAATAGTCAGTTAAGACTATTCTTTTTTCAACCTAGTTATTTATTATTTGTAAGCTTTGAAATTTCTTAGTCTTAATGCATTACTAACAACAGAAACTGAACTTAGACTCATTGCCGCTGCTGCTATCATTGGGTTTAGAAGTGGTCCTCCAAATAAATATAAAATTCCAGCTGCTACAGGTATACCTATAGTATTGTATCCAAATGCCCAGAATAAGTTTTGTTTAATATTTTTAATAGTTTCTTTACTTAACTTTATAGCTGTTGGAACATCCATTAAGTCACTCTTCATTAAAACTATACTTGCAGACTCTATAGCTACATCTGTACCATTTCCAATAGCTATACCTATATCAGCTTTTGCTAAAGCTGGAGCATCATTTATACCATCCCCAACCATAGCTACGAAGTTTCCTTTATCTTGAAGCTTCTTAACTTCATTAGCTTTATCTTCAGGCAATACCTCTGCTAATACAATATCAATACCCACTTCTTTAGCTATTGCATTGGCAGTTTTTTTGTTATCTCCTGTAACCATAGCAACTTTTATACCCATATCATGTAATCTCTCTACTGCTTTTTTACTGCTTTCTTTAACAACATCAGCAACTGCTACTATTCCCGCAATCTGATTGTCTATTGATATATACATAGGTGTTTTACCTTCACTAGCTAAATTATCTGATGCTATGTGTAAATCTTTTAAATCTATGTTTCTATCATCCATAAGTTTTTTGTTTCCAAGTAATATATCTTTATTTTCTATATTAACTTCTATTCCATGACCTGTTATAGAATTAAAGTTACTTACACTTAAAAACTCTATTTTATCATGTTCTCCACGTTTAACTATAGCTTCTCCAAGTGGATGTTCTGATCCTTTTTCAGCACTTGCCGCTATTTGTAAAAGTTTTTCTGTGCTTATACCATTAGTAGTTATAATATCTGTTACAACTGGTTTACCTTCTGTTATAGTACCTGTTTTATCAAATATTATAGTATCTATTTTATGTGCAGATTCTAACGCTTCTCCACCTTTTATTAATATACCATTTTCAGCACCTTTTCCAGTACCAACCATTATTGCTGTTGGTGTTGCAAGACCAAGTGCACATGGACACGCTATAACTAATATTGAGATAAATATTGTTAATGAAAATACTAAATCTTTTCCTCCTATAAAATACCATGCCAATGCACTGAATAATGCAATTCCTAAAACAGCTGGTACGAAATATCCTGATACGGTATCTGCTAATTTAGCTATAGGAGCTTTGCTTCCTTGAGCATCTTCAACTAATTTTATTATTTGAGCTAAAGTTGTATCACTACCTACTTTATCTGCCTTAAATCTTATATTACCATTTTTATTTATACTTGCACCTGTTACTCTATCTCCAACTTTTTTGCTAACTGGCATGCTTTCTCCTGTTAACATTGACTCATCTACTGATGTATGTCCTTGAATAACTATACCATCTACTGGTATTTTACTTCCTGGTTTTACAACTATTATATCGCCTTCTTCAACTTCATCTATAGATATTTCTATTTCTTCATTATTCTTTACTATTGTTGCTGTCTTAGGTTGTAATCCCATAAGTTTTTTAATAGCTTCTGAAGTTTTACCTTTAGATCTTGATTCTAAATATTTTCCAAGTAATATTAATGCTATTATTATTCCCGCACTTTCATAGTATAATTGGTGATGATGTCCACTCATACCCATTTTATCTATACTTACTAACTGAAGTGTTGTATATATACTGTATAAAAGTGCTGCTGCCGTTCCTATTGCAACTAGTGAATCCATATTTGGGCTCTTTGTAAGCATTGCTTTAGTTCCGTTAATATAAAATTTATATCCTGCCCCAACTATAGGTATAACTAATACTAATTGAACTATTGCATAGTTTAAAATATTAGTATTAGGATTTATTATATTAGGTACTGGTAATGGTCCAAATGGAGCTGGAACCATAGGTCCCATCGCAATGTATAATAGTGGTATTGCAAATATCATAGCTATTATAAGTTTATTTTTTAATATTTTTAATTCTCTTTCTTTTCTTGTCTTATCTTCATCCACAGTTTCTTTTTTTGTTTCATCTACAACTTTATATCCTAACTTCTCTATTGCACTTTTCATTTGTGAAACTTTTACTTTTGATGGATCATATTGGATTGTTGCTCTATCTGTTGCTATATTTACACTTATACTTTCTATTCCATCTAGTTTGTTTATATTTTTTTCTACTGCTTTTGCACATGATTGACATGTCATTCCTTCTATTTTTATATCTATTTTTTTAGTTTCATCTATAACCTTATATCCTGCTTTTTCTACTGCACCTTTTATTTGTGAAATTTTAACCTCTGATGAATCGTATTGTACTGTTGCTTTATCTGTTGCTATATTTACATTTACAAGTTCTATTCCATTTAGTTTATTTATACTTCTTTCAACTGCTTTTGCACATGATTGACATGTCATGCCTTCTATCTTCATATCTATTTTTTCAGATATTTTTTTATACTTGTGTTCAGATTTAATTCCGTATCCTGCTTTTTCTACTGCACTTTTTATATCGTTAAAACTAATTTTATTTTGATCATAAACTACATCCATTTTTTCTGTTGCTATATTCACACTTTGGCTTTCTACACCATCTAACTTCTTGACTGCTTTCTCAACAGCTTTTGCACAAGATGCTCAAGTCATTCCTGTTATTTGATAAGTCTCTTTTTGTATATTTACATCCATTGGTTTTCACCATCCTTATTTAAATTGTTATTATATTTATAATATACCCCCCATAGGTATTTTAAAACATTTTTTTTATATTTTCAAATACTTTTTTATTTCTATACAAAAATATATAACTGACTCTATTTAAGAGTCAGTTATATATTCATTAATATCTCTATTTGTCCTAATGATTTTTCTTTTCCATCCATACCAACTCTAGTCATTATATATATTTCATGAAAATCACCAATAGTTTCTATGTTATTTTCTTTTATGTAATTCATAATCACATCATAATACTTGCCTGCATCTCTATATGCATCATCAAAATACATAGTTAAATAATTACCTTTTGGTATAACTATTATTTTTTCATCAGTAAATTCTATATCTTCACCTAAGTTTATCATTACATTTTTATATACTACATCTCCATTTTCTTTTAAATTTTCATATGATGTTGTAAAAGTTATTTCTGCTTTTACATTCTCGTAATCTCTTTCTACCTCTAGAAGAACTTTTCTTAAATGTATTTCAAACTCATCTGTGTATCTATCTTTATAATTATATTTTATAAATTTTCGTTCTTCATTATACTTTATACATACTTGATTTATGCCTTTATCCAAAGAAAATGATAATGTATCTTTCATATACTCAATTTTATTTTTTATATTTTCCAATTCCTTTATTTTCTCAGATATTATTTTTTTTTGATTACCAAGTATTTCAACTATAGACTCTAACGATGTATAGTTATTAGTAACCTCTTTTATCTCTTCTAATGACATACCCATAGCCTTACATTGTTTTATTAAGTCTATAGTATTAAAATCATTCATCGAATAATATCTATATCCAGTATCTGAGTTTATATATGAAGGCTTAAGTAGTTCTACTTTTTCATAATGTCTAAGAGTTTGAACTGATATATTATTTAATTTAGCCATTTGTCCAATTGATAAATATTTTCCCATGCAATCACCTCTGCTATATTTTAGCATATTATTGATGCAAAATAATTTAATCTACTAAATTTGTATTTTCTAATAATTTAACAAAATCTTTTTTTATAGTAGTGCTTGATATAAAAAATACTTCTATATTATTTCCTACTTGAATATACGCAGCTCTAAAATTATAATTTTTAACAACTATCTTATATTCATATATAGTATTATTTTTACGTTTTAAATGGTAAGCTGTTTTTATTTTATGTGGTTTGAAATTAATTATTTCTTCTAACTTATTATAAATATTAGCTTTTATATCTTCTTCATATGATTTAAAGCTTTTTAAAAATTTATCCATATATTTATTTTCATCTATAACTACATTAAAATTCATTTTCACCATTCCTTTTATTTTTATTTGAATTTTATTTGTTCATTTTTATTTAAATTTTCTATTATTTTCAAAAAAAATTTATTA
>NZ_JBOFKN010000225.1:0-3950 GCF_051657365.1 Paraclostridium sp. | reverse complement strand
GTGACACAGCGCCACAAGCGGCAGGTAAAATTCACACTGACTTTGAAAAAGGCTTTATCCGCGCACAAACCATCGCATTTGATGATTTCATCAAATACCGTGGTGAGCAAGGCGCCAAAGAAGCCGGTAAGATGCGTGCCGAAGGTAAAGACTATATCGTTAAAGATGGCGATATCATGAACTTCCTGTTCAACGTATGAATCGGAGACTCCTGCTAACCGAAGCTTAAATAGCTTCACAATATTTCAAAAATAGAGTCAGTTTGCTCGCTCTTGAGCCAGTAAGTTCACGAGCAAACTTTCTACATAAAAACATGGCTGTGGCCTAACCCTAGCGCCACAACCATGAAGAAATATTCATCATATAACCTTTAAAACTCAACCAACTCATCAAAACTGCTTTTAGCTATCAAATAGGTGGGAATGCTTATTACCGCAAATACGGTATAACTCAAACAGCTTTCGTTAAATTAAATTTATCATTTTGATTGCATTTTACTGTAAATTATACTGTCTGAGAATAACAACCAGTACATAAGATTGCACTATGGTTCAATTCTACCCTGTATGCCTATTGGCTCTGTTCTTAGTATCCTGCGCCCAAGTTCCGTCACCACATGAACGTTCACTCCACGCCGACTCACTCGCAGCGCTGAAAGGTTGGAAAGCCAGCCGTATTGCCGCAGGACACTTCGAGTTTGTTGTCTACACAGCGGCACATGTGTCCTCAGCTAAACGGCTTACTATCTACATTGAAGGAGACGGTTTCGCATGGATAAACCGCAATACACCTTCAACAGATCCAACACCACGAGATCCGATGGCCTTACGTCTAGCGTTAGCTCATCCGAAAGGTGTTGCCGTTTATTTGGCCCGTCCTTGCCAATATATTGATGCAGAACGAGCAGGCTGTAATTCGACATACTGGACTGAAAAGCGCTTCGCGCCAGAAATAATTGATGCGACTAACAGGACAATCGACATGTTGAAGCTACGTTTCAACACCACCCAACTTGAATTAGTAGGATATTCTGGTGGAGGTAACATTGCTGTTCTAGTTGCTGCACATCGAGACGATATAGTTCGGTTGATTACAGTAGCAGGAAACATCGATCACCGAGCCTGGACAACATACCATCATCTATCCCCACTATCAGGTTCTCTAAACGCCGCAGATCTAGCTGACCGAATAGCAAATTTACCTCAAATACACTATATCGGAGGGAAAGATCATGTAATCCCGAGTTTACTAGCACAACGCTGGCCCAGAACAATCATCGGCCCAAACTCTGATAATCTACATATAATTAAGAATGCCGATCACTCCTGCTGTTGGGTAGACCAGTGGCCAATTCTATATTACGGAAAACAAAATCTAACAATTAACAATGATTACTAAGTTGGCATTACGAACCATTTTCATATGTATTATTTTTATCAAAACACTGATTAATATCATATAAAGTTATGCTGTTGTTAATACAATCTGATACTACACTCCAGTGTATCAATTTTTGCTTTCTATTAATTTTTCTGCTAAAGACTTTATATTCATTCTGACAACGAGTAGTCTAATCAACAATAATGCCCAGCAAAATTGGACATTATTGCTGTCGCGGAGCCAAACTCAAAACAACCAGCTAACCATAGCCTGAGCATTACCCGCGCGGTATTGCGAAGCAAAGTCGTAATCATAGGTGATCATTGCAGCAAAGTTACTCGATGAATAGAAGGTAACGCCAGCACCAGCTGAGTAGATGTCTTTATCGAGATCCTGACCCGGAGTTACGAAGGCTGTGCCTCCACCAACAAAATTGGCCGTAGTGTCAATACCATCATTCATGAAATCATGATTCCAGAAGACCCGCACGAAAGGCTGCACACTTAATGCCTCCCAATCCGTATAATAGTTGAGTTGTGCTCCGAGACTGCTACGGAGAAGATTAGCTTTAGTATCCTTCACATTTAATGCTAGCTCACTGTATTTCTCTGTATAGCTATCTTGCTGAATTTGGTTCCAATCCAACCTAATTTGAGGCACAACCTCTGTATTTTCGGATAAACTGTAGGGTAGGCCACCACCTATGCGCATTCCCCATTGCTCACCGTCGAAGTCACTCTTGGCGTAGCCACTTATAGCCGTGTTACGCCTGCCTTCATAATTTTGAACTGAATAAGCGACCATACTCTCGATGTAAGCGGACCCAATCTCCTTACTAGCGTAGCCAGAAATCTGGTAACTGAAAATATCGGTTGTTGAGCCCGCCAATTGATCCTGATAGCTAATACTGCTGTCAGTATAAACCAATCCAAGACCCGTAATAAAACCTGGGGATAATTCACGATCGAAACCTCCAGCCAGTCCCCAGCCTTTATTCGAGTAACCTGCAAACCCATCTTTGGTGTCTTGATTGTTATTACTGGAGAATGCTTTGACCCAGACACCAGCTTCAGCTACCGCATCGCCTGATGCCAAACCAGTAATGGATTGAAAGCCGGTTATTTGATTACCGCTGGCTGTACGTAACACATCGAGACGATCACTTATTCGGTTCATTGATGATGCCATTACATCACGTAAAACAACATTGGTAGCTCGCGAGGGAATGGGGACAAGTTTATCAAGGACTAAGGTTTGTTGCTCGGATGGGAGGATCGCTAGACTAGTGATTGCAACTCCAAAATTGTCAGTCACATTACCAACAAAAGAATCCAAAACAACCGCAGCATCATGACTAATTTTAGTCGAGTTGGGTACAAAGCTATTTCGGACAATAACAACAATCACCGGAGGCTTTTCTGGCTCTGACGTATCCAAAGTGACTGGGGCCCCTAACACATAAAAATCCAGAGGGAATGTCAACTGAACATCTGAGCGTAAAGATGAAACCACGATATAATACACTGTTCCTGCAGACAACGTTTTAGTTATTTCAGGGCAATAACCAGCCACATTGCCACACGTATAATCTAAATTGTGTCCATCATCATTGAAATCAGTAAAGTTAATCAATGGGTTACTCGCATCAAAAGTTCCTGTATAAAAGATCATTACTGGGTCGTAAGAGGCTGCGGTCATTCCAAACTTATAGTCACCACTAACACTTGGAATAAACACCTGACTAACGTACTGATATGTCCCAATCAGTTGATCAGTGCTAGACGTAGGTAAACCACCGTTAAGAGTCCCTTCAATAGCGCTTTTAGAAAAGGCCGTAGTGACTGAACCGCTTAACTCAGCATGAGTTTCAGACGACAGTAAAAAGGCACTTCCGCAGAAAAATGAGCTCGCAATAGCAGCTACAAATCCTTTCATTTTCACTCGTTAAATTCCTTCAATAATAGGAACAGACTCCGGTTTACTCGCTCATGTCGCGCCAACCAAGTAGGCGGTAAGCTAATCTCCTATCACCGCCCATATTTAGATTAGCAAAAGAAAAATTTTTTGCAGCAACATGTCACTTACAACTAATAATGTCCAATTACCCTATCGATACCAATGAATAATGATCTTTTTAAACAAGATAACTCTCTGTATAAATTTGGTGGAGTAGTTTTAATAAATATAATAAATACACTTAGGAAGGATATTTAGCTGCTCTGCGGCCGTAATTGAATTAAAACCCGTAGATAAAAAATCTCCGCACGCACAAAAGAGTTGATAAGGTTCATGCATAATAGATATTATCTTTAAAATCCCAATCAAGAATCGAAGATTGTACTGATGGGCGGAAGCGCCGGTCTGGGGAACTGGACACCGGCGGCTGAGTTCAATATTTATGTCGATCCGGAAGCGGCAGAAATGGTGTTTAGCGCAGGCGTGCCGATCACCATGTGTGGGCTAGATGTCACACACGCCGCGCAAGTGATGGATGAGGATATCGAACGTATTCGTGCCATCACGAACCCTATCGCCCGCACCGTGGCTGAACTGCTCGACTTTTTCATGAT
>NZ_JBOFKN010000224.1:0-1971 GCF_051657365.1 Paraclostridium sp. | reverse complement strand
GCATTTTTTGCTTGCGCAATATCCACACGAGCTTACCTCGGCAGCATATGGAATCACAGGTAGAACCCGTTATGGGGATTCAAGGAGTAAGGAAAATGAAGAGAATCAATAAACTGCATTTATGCTCGCTGATGATGGCTATTTCAGGTGCTCTGCTATCAGGTAATGTCAGTGCCAAACTTTCGAACGATAACGTTGATGCGTTCGCGGGAATTGAACCTGCATTGGAACTAACTTGCTCCGATATAAACTTCGGTGTTTGGCGCCTAAAATCAGGATCCCGTGGTAATGTCACAAAAATTACATTACCAGCTGATGGTGCGACAGCCACTGCTGATGTTGGTGCCGCGCTTTCCACTTCAAACGGCTATCAAGCACCTGCACGGTCTTCATGCCAGCTGAAAGGGTCTACAGCTCCAGATGCTACAGCCTCGACTGTGACATTAGCGAATGCCACCAATGTGTCATTTACTGGTACCAACAGCAATAATTTTGCCAATACGCTAAAAGCGCCTGTCGCCGCAGCTACTTTAACCGCCAATTTTGTACCCAGCACCCTAGCACCTGTTATCAGTGGGGGTGGTACACAGTTTTACATTGGCGGAGATTTGACGATTCCTGATAACCTCATTGATAACAACTACGGCTCATACAAAACTGTAACTCCGATTACCATTACGCTCGAAGACGGGCAACAATAAGTGATTATATGGACACGACCGGTGAACACCGGTCGTGATTTTTTTATGCCGACCGGACAAGAAAGGACGTTGTATGTTATCTCAGATTTCATCTGTGTTTACTGCAGAAAACCGGCGTATAAGCGCATCTTTCTTCGTATTTCCTATGCTGCTAACACTTGCGGCTCCAGCGCACGCTGAACTTGCATCAACCACCCCAAAGGGGCTTTCTGTCGCGCTATCAGATAACGTGCTGGTCTTGAATGATACTGACCGTTCGGCCTCACTGGAGCTGGTTAATCTCGGACAATTGCCCACCGAGTTCGCGCTGCAATCGGTCAAGATGGTAATGAATGCCAAAACCCAAGACGGCAGTGAATTTATTCGCTGGGCACCACAACGCGCCAAAGTACCCGCCAATCAAACGATGCCAATGCGGATTTCAGCTCGTCAGCTGGATAAACTCCCCCCCGGTGAATACATGCTAAAACTAAATGTCTCGGCACTGACCAGACCCGGGCCTGAAGCCAAAACCGCAGATAAAGCACAAGGCGTTGCAGTAACCATTCCCATCATGCCGGTGCTACCTGTGACCGTGTATTTACGCCATGGCATTGATACCCCAGGAATTCGTGCGCAGAAGTTGGTATATACCCCCAAAGACCGCGAATATCTGGGTTACTTCCCTGTCACTAAAACCGTGCCAGGACAAAGTTTTGTTGGCCAAATTCAAGTGGTCAACCAAGCAACCGGCGATGTATTGAGCTCTGGCCGTCTGCATTTGCGCCCCACCACCAATGAAAGTGTTGTCCGTATGCCGCGCGGCAAATTCACCGCCGGTGCTGCGGGAACCTATTGCCTGAAAATTTGGGATCACTTCCCCGCCAAGGGAAACCCAATACAGGAACAGTGCAACGGCTGAGCCATGGCAATTTTCAGGCAACAAACCGCCCTGCGCTTAGCGCTGATATTGTTGGCTCTGAGCGCGGGGGTTAGCTTCGGTACGGCTTCAGCGGTACCACCGGGCTCGCCACCCATAGCGGCAGCAGAGTCGGTTGCCGGAACAGCGCCTAATCCAGAGCCGAATACTGTACCAGATACGACATCGCAGAGCGGGTCTGACATTGCAGAGACATTCGTTGCTGAACTCAATATTAATGGCAACATCACGCCCGATTTTCTGGATATTGCGCTGGTTCATGGCAGCCTCTTTGTTTCAGCCGCCGCTTTATTTACTGCGGCGGACGCAACCGGAGAGCAGCCAGACAATCAGCAGCTTAATCTGTTGTTA
>NZ_JBOFKN010000223.1:0-103283 GCF_051657365.1 Paraclostridium sp. | reverse complement strand
ATAATAAAAGTATATACTTTATAAGATTTTTTAATTTTTTAACTTAAACTATAATTATCTTAAGAATTATTGTTCTCATTTTTGTTTAATATTATAATAATATATAATTATTTTTTATAATTTTAGTAATTCGATATATTAACAATAAATCCTTTGTTTTTTGATATTTTTTTTATAATTTTAGCGAAAAGGAGATTTTTATGAAAATAGTAGGACTAGTGGTTGAATATAATCCATTTCATAATGGTCATTTATATCACTTAAAAAAATCAATAGAAATAACAAATTCTACTCACAGCGTTGCTGTAATGAGCGGAAATTTTTTACAAAGAGGTGAACCAGCTTTATTTGATAAATATAAGAGAGCTGAAATAGCTGTTTTAAACGGTGTAGATTTAGTTATCGAGCTTCCTACACTTTACGCTTGCCAAAGCGCAGAAATATTCACTCATGGGGCTATAACACTGCTTAATTCTTTAAATTGTATAGACTCAATTTGTTTTGGTAGCGAAGAAGGTTGTATCGATACATTAATAGAAATTTCCAGAGTTTTAGTAGAGGAACCAGATGAGTTTAAATCTATTTTAAAGAAAAATTTAGATATTGGGCTTTTATTTGCTACAGCAAGAAGCAAAGCTTTATATGAATATATATCAAGTAATGGTATCTTAAATATATCTGAAGATAAACTTAGTAATATTTTAAGTTCATCAAATAACATATTAGGTATCGAATACATAAAAAGTTTATTAAAACATGAAAGTTCAATAAAACCATTTACTATATCTAGAATACTAGCTGATTACAATTCAGAATCTATAGATAGCAGTATTTGTTCCGCTACAGCTATACGCAAAACACTTAGCACTGATAATACATTAAGTAAAATTTCATCAGTCGTCCCAAAACAAACATTAAATATAATTTCAGAAAATATAAATAATAATTTCAATCCTATGTTTGATGAATATTATTTTGATACAATTAGAGAAATAGTGGTTAGGGACTTTGATAAACTAAATTCTTATTTTGATGTAAACGAAGGTATAGAGAATAAAATTTATAAATCTATATTTACATCTAGCAACTTATCAGAGCTTCATCAACTAATAAAATCAAAAAGATATACTTTAACTAAAATCAAAAGAATATTAAATAATATATTACTAGGCATAACTAAAGATGACATGAATGATGTTAAGAATCTAGAAACCCTACCTTATGTGCGAGTTTTAGCATTCAATGATAAGGGTCGTGAAATTATAAAAAAAATAAAATCAAGTTCAGATATTAAAATAATAAATAAATTTTCAAATATAAACTTTGAAAATAATTTGGTGTTTGAAACATTGATTAAATATGATATAAAAGCAACTAACATGTACAATATACCTTATTACAAAAGTAATAAGAACTTACTCAAAGGCCCTATGGACTATTATACATCACCTATATATGTAAAATAAAATCTGTATATATGCATCAAGTTATTATCATAGATTGTACCTATTTTTAATATAATTATCATAGATTATATTAAAAGTAGGTGCCCAAATGAAAAAAAGTAAGTTTATAACATTTTTAATTCCATCTTTAATAGTTATGATATTGATAATGGGAATAATATCATTTCCAAACGAATCTATAAATGCTGCTAAAACCGGTTTTTCTATATGGACAGATACACTAATTCCGTCACTACTACCATTTATAATAGCAGCTAACTTAATAGTTAAATTAAAATTTGTAGATATTATAGGTCTTGTGGTTAACCCTATAACTAGAAGACTTTTCAATGTTTCCGGTAAAAGTTCTTTGGTATTTGCAATTTCTACAGTTTCCGGATATCCCATCGGAGCTAAACTAGCTTCTGAACTTAGACAAAACAATGAAATATCTAAGTATGAAGCACAAAGATTAGTCTCTTTTTGCTCTACCTCTGGCCCACTTTTTATAGTAGGTGCTGTAGCAATTGGAATGTTTAATAATTCATCAATTGGCTATTTAATTCTTTTTTGTCATTATTTATCTTCTCTCACAGTAGGAATTTTGTTTAAAAATTACGGTAGAGAATTTATTAAAGACAACAACAAAAGTTTAAGGTTAGAAATAACCAAAATTGTAACTATGAGAAAAAATGAAAACAAGGGATTTTTTGTTTTATTTGGAGATGCTGTATTCAATGGAATAAATACAATCCTTATGGTTGGAGGATTTGTTATCGTTTTTTCAGTAGTTTTTAAAATCCTTTCAATATTTAATGTAATTAACTTGATATCATCCATAATATATTTACCACTATCTTTATTTGGTTTTTCAAAAGAATTATGCACCTCTTTTATAAGTGGTTTATTCGAAATAACTATAGGTTGTAACCAAATTTCATCAATTACAAATATTCCTGAAATTATACGAGTTTCATTATGCAGCTTTATAATAGCATTTAGTGGTTTATCAATTTTAGCTCAATGTTGTAGCTTTTTATCTCTAACAGATATAAATACAACTATATATATCTGTTCTAAACTTATGCATGGTATATTTGCATTTATTTTCACATTTGTTTTTTATCCATTTGTAGATTCACTTTCACTTTTTATAAATCAAACAACTTTTTCCAATATATTAACTAATAATTCAATTTGGATTCACTACATAAATAATTGCCATATTATTTTACCTATACTCATATTAATTTATTTGGGTTTTACATTTACATTATTAAAAAAATTAAATTCAAAAACAAATTAAGTGAATAATAAAAATAGCTATCTATAAAATTATAGATAGCTATTTTTATTATTCACTTAATTCTCTTCTATTTATTGAAATTTCATCAATTACATTTTGAAGGTTATATTGTAACCCTTCTAATACATCATCTGCATATCTTATAGATCCTATTTTTATTTCTCTAGCTGTATATTCAGCTTTTTCTACTATAGCTTTAGCTTTTTCTTCAGCTTCTACTACTAATCCATCCGAATCAATATATGATTTTATTATATCTTCAGAATTCTTCTTCATATCTTCAGTTTCTTTCATTGCTTTTTCTATTATTTGGTTTGCTTCTTTATTAGCTTGTTCAATTAAAATTTCTGCATCTTGATTAGCATTACTTAATATTTTTTGTCTTTCTTTATTTATCCATACTGCCTGCTTTACTTCTTCTGGAAGTATAGCTTTTATATCAGATATTATGCTTAAAACTTCTTCTTTATCTATCCCCGATTTATGAGAAAAAGGAATTGAAGTTGCATTATTTATGGCACTTTCTAATTCCTCTAGCAATTCCATCATTTCTAAGTCTATATTCATATTATCTCCCCCTATTAGTTTTTCTTTTTAATTCTTCTATTATTACCTTAGGAACTAAATTCTCTATATTAGCATCAAAGTTTAAAACTTCTTTTATAAGCGATGAACTTATGTATGAGTACTTTGTAGTAGTCGGAAGTATAACTGTTTCTATATTGGGATTTAATTCCTTGTTCATATGGGCCATTTGAAGCTCATATTCTACATCAGCACCATTTCTGATACCTCTTACCAATGTTTGAATTTCATTTTCTTCACAATAATTAACCAATAATCCCTCAAAACTTACTATTTTAGTATTTTCAATATGTTTTGTACATTCTTTTATTAGTCTTACTCTTTCTTCAAATGTAAATAATCCTTTTTTATTAGGATTATATAACACCCCTATTTGTAGTTCATCAAATAACTTCGAAGCTCTTTCTATTATATCTAAATGTCCATTAGTTATAGGATCAAAACTACCTGCAAATATAGCTTTTCTAACTGTACTTTTCATTATTAATCCTCCATACAATAGAATGTAAGAGTAGTGTTGCCGTACTTTTTACTCTTATTTTTCACTAATCTACCTATATTTTCAGGAAATTCCTGCTTTGTATCATGTTCTACAACTATAATTCCATCTACTTTTAGTATATTAGATTCCTCTACTTTTTTCAAAGCATCTATAAATATATTTTCATAATATGGCGGATCCATAAAAATTATGTCAAATTTATGTAACGTATTCTTCAATTTATCTATTGCAGATTTATAATCTAAATTTATAACTTCACTATTTTGCTCAACTCTAGCTTTTTTTATATTGGATTTTACTATATCTATACTACTTCTATTTACATCTACAAATACACTTTTATCAGCACCTCTAGATAAACATTCTATTCCTAAAGACCCTGTACCTGCAAATAAATCTAGCACTTCTCCATCTATTATATATCCATTTATTATATTGAACAGTGACTCCTTAACTCTATCCGTTGTTGGTCTCACATCTTCATTTTTAGGTGCATTTAATTTTAATCCTCTAGCTTTTCCTGAAATTACTCTCAATATAATTTCTCCTTCCATACTATTTTAGCATAATTTATTTTTTAATTTAATGATATTTCGTGCAATCTATTTTCAAACTTTTTTAAAACTTCTTTTCTTAGATTCTTATTTTCATAACTAGCTAATTTTGGGTCTTCACTTATTATATATCTAGCCTCTTGCTGTGCTATTTTTAATATTTTCATATGTTTAAATATGTTAGCTACTTTAAGCTCTGGAAGTCCATGTTGCCTCGTCCCGAAGAACTCTCCAGGCCCCCTTATTTCTAAATCTTTTTCTGATATCTTAAACCCATCTGTAGTTTCTTCCATTATACTCATTCGTTGTGAACAAACCTGTGATTTTGATGAATATATTAATATACAATAAGACTTATGGCTTCCTCTTCCTACTCTACCTCTTAGCTGATGAAGTTGAGCTAAACCAAATCTTTCAGCATTTTCAATTATCATAAGAGTTGCATTTGGAACATTTACTCCAACCTCAATAACTGTAGTTGAAACTAATATATCTAGTTCTTTATTTTTAAATTTTTTCATAATATCATCTTTTTCACTAGGTTTCATTTTACCATGCAAAAGACCTAATCTCAAGTCAGTAAAATATTCGCTTTTTAATTCTTCTACTAAGTCTACCGCAGCCTTAGCCTCTATTGCTTCACTTTCTTCTACCAACGGACATACTATATATACCTGTCTACCTTTCTCAACTTCACTTCTTACTAACTTATTGTAAGCTCGCTCTCTTTTATCCTTATATACAGCTATAGTTTCTATAGGTTGTCTTCCTGGTGGTAGCTCATCTATTATAGATATATCTAAATCCCCATATAAAATCAATGCTAATGTTCTAGGTATAGGTGTTGCTGTCATTACTAAAATATCTGGGTTATATCCTTTTTCAGATAATTTATTCCTCTGTCTAACTCCAAATCTATGCTGCTCATCAGTTATAACAATCCCCAAATTATTAAATTCTACTTTATCTTCTATTAATGCATGTGTACCTATCAATATATCTATCTCATTATTTTTAACTTGCTCTAATACAATTTCTTTTTTCTTTTTTGTCAAACTACCAACTAGTAGTCCTATTTTTACACCAAATCGTGATAGCGTTTCATTTAGTGAAATATAATGTTGTTCGGCTAATATCTCAGTAGGCGCCATTAAAGCTCCCTGATATCCATTTAAAACGCAATTTGTTAATGATAAAAGCGCCACAACTGTTTTTCCACTACCAACATCCCCTTGTACTAATCTATTCATTACTTTTTCAGAATTCATATCATCTAATATTTCATTTAACGCTCTATTTTGAGCATTAGTCAATTTAAATGGCAATGACTTTAATACGTTGTTTATATTGTTATTTTTTTCAAAGTATATCCCTGATTTTTCAGTTACTCCATTTTTAAATAAAAATAAACCTAACTGTAGCATTAAAAATTCTTCAAATACTAACCTGTACAATGCAACTTTAAGACTTTCCTTATTTGATGGTGTATGTAAATTTTTAACTGCATAATCAATACTACATAATTTATATTTTTCAATTATCCGTTTCGGTAGGTATTCTTTTATATTTATTTGTTCATTATTAAAAACAGTTTTAATAATATTTATAAGTTCTTTATTTGTTAAACCATAAGTAAGTGAATATATTGGCATTATCCCACATGTGCTTTTAGGATTATTTGTAAGTTGTTCTATTTCGCAAGAACTAAGTTCAATTCCCTGAACACTTTTCTTAACTTTTCCAAATACTAATATAGTATCTCCTTTTTTCAAGGTATTGCTTATATATTCTTGATTAAAAAATACCAATTTTGCAAATCCAGTTTCGTCTCTTACTCCTACTTTGGTTATAACTAATCCTTTTCTAATATTAGATGTTTCTATACTATTTACTAAAACTTTTATAGTTACTTTTTCTTCATCTTGAAGTTCAAATATTTTTTTTAAGTTATTTCTATCTTCATACTGTCTTGGAAAGTAATATACTAAATCAAGTATAGTATATATCCCTAACTTGCTTAACTTATTAGCCCTTTTAGGCCCTATCCCTTTTACATATTTAATTTCTTTATTTAAATTATTCATATTATCACCTTAATAAAAAATTTACTTATATGAATCTATATTTCGAAATATTGATTCACATTTTAAAATTAAAAATAAAAAAATCCTGTATAATCTAACTTACCTAATAGTAAGATTATACAGGATTTATAAAATATTATTCAACAGATATTAAATAATAATAAATTGGTTGTCCTCCGTAGTAAAGCTCTACATCTATATCTTCATACTTTTCTTCTAACATGTTTTTAAATTCATTTGCTTCATCTTCATTTACATCTTCACCATAGAATAAAGTTATTATAGCACTATCTTCATCAACAAGTTTTTCTATAAGTCCTAAAGTTATTTCTTCCTTGCTTTCTCCAGCTGATAAAAGTTTACCTTCTCCTATTCCTATGAAGTTACCTTCTTTTACATCTATATCGTTCATAATAGTATCTCTAACGGCATAAGTTACTTGCCCTGATTTAACCATTGATAAAGCTTCCAACATAGTCGCTTCATTTTCTTCAACCGTTGCATCAGCATTAAAACTTACAAGTGATGTAAATCCTTGAGGTACAGTTTTACTAGGTATAACTATTATATTTTTCTCGCTTAAGGCCTTAGCTTGATTTGCAGCCATAATTATATTACTGTTGTTAGGTAGTATAATTATATTTTCAGCATTTATAGAATCTATAGCTTTCATAAAATCTTCTGTACTTGGATTCATTGTTTGACCACCTTCTATGATGTAGTCAACTCCAAAATCTCTAAATATATCAGCTAATCCAGCTCCCATAGATGTTGCTATAAATCCGTATTCTTTCGTCTGCTCTTGTGCCACTGCCGTTTGGTTTTCAACTAAAATATTTTCATGCTGAACCTTCATATTTTCTATCTTTATAGTTACTAACTGTCCGTACTTTAAAGCTTGTTGAAGCACTGTTCCTGGTTCATTTGTATGTACATGAACTTTGATTAATCCATCATCTCCAACTACAGCTAAGCTATCTCCATAATCTAACATTATATCTTTTATCTTATCGTAAGTTACTTTATTACTTTCTAATATAAATTCTGTACAATATGCAAATTTTATATCATCAGTATTTATTTCACCTTGAACAACTTCAACAGAAGATGTATTATTGCTATTTTCGTTAATAGTAATTGGATTGCCTTTTAAAGCAGCATACATTCCTTCATATATAAGAACTAATCCCTTACCTCCAGAATCAACAACCCCAGCATCTTTTAAATTTTTAAGTAAATCTGGCGTTCTTTCTAATGATGCATTAGATTCTTTTATAACTAATTCTAAAAACTTCAGCATGTCTTGTTCTTTCTTTGCTGCTTTTATAGCGTATTCTCCACTTTCTCTAACTACAGTTAATATAGTTCCTTCTATAGGCTTTATAACCGCTTTATACGCTGTATCTGAACCATTCTTTAGTGCTTGTGCAAAATCCATAGAATTCAATTTTTCCTTGCCTTCTATAGATTTCGTAAATCCTCTTATGATTTGAGATAGTATAACTCCTGAGTTACCTCTAGCTCCCATCAAAGACCCCTTTGCTAAAGACTTACCTATATTAGTTATATCATCATCACTAACTTTTGATAGTTCCTTCATCGCATAAGATATTGTAAGAGACATATTCGTACCTGTGTCTCCATCTGGAACTGGGAACACGTTCAGTTTATCTACTAAGTCTTTATTATTTTGGAGATTATTAGCCCCAGAGACCATCATGTCTCTTAAATTTTTCCCATCAATATATTGAATCATATTTTTCCTCCTAAATTACTTAACTCTTATTCCTTGAACATTAACATCTATTTTACTTATTTTTATTGCAGTAATTTTCTCAAGTGTATATTTTACTTTATCTATGATGTTATTTGCAACAGTTGATATATTAGTTCCATATTGCATTATTACATAAAGCTCTATAGCTATCGTTCCATCTTCTAATTCTTGTACACTAACACCTTTAGTAGCATTTTCACCTTTTAGTAATTCTACTATGCCTTTACTTTTATGTGCTAGTCCAACTAGCCCATAACTTTCCATAGCCGATTGATATGCTATTTGTGCTATAACTTGCTTGTCTATTTCTATAGTTCCAAATTGATTATTTATTTTAGCGCTCATGGTTTGACCCCCCTAAAATTATTTTTAGTTTTATTTTTAACTTTAATATTTACTTTATATAGAATTATATATATAATTTTATATGATAACAAGAATTTCTTCAATATATGTAAGACAAATATATATTTCTATTGCATTTTTTAGAGATTTATGTTAACATAAACTGTGTTTTCAGTGTTATAGTTATCATTTAAGGAGGTGTACGAAAAATGGCAAAGGTATGTAACGTATGTGGTAAAGGTAAGGTTTCAGGAAACCAAGTGAGCCACTCAAATAAACATAGCAGAAGAACTTGGTCTGCTAACTTAAGAAACGTTAGAGCGATAATAGATGGTACTCCAAAGAGAATAAAAGTTTGTACTAGATGTTTACGTTCTGGAAAAGTTGAGAGAGCTTAGTTTTAATAAAAAAAGCCTACTAGCTGTAGGCTTTATTTTTTTGTTTATGTTTTTAATTTTTTTTCATAAAAAAAGTTATTATTTTAGATAAGAACTTAGGACATTTAATAGTTATTACTTTCATAATTTAATCCCCCCTAGATATAATAATATTTATTTTACATAAATAACATGACTCCACAACCTATGAGTACAATAGCTAATAATATCATCCATATCCAGTTTGGAAGTATTAATGCTAAAATAACAGTCATTCCTGTCGCTAAACATAAAATTCCAAGTAAATTTCTATATTGATTTCTCAAACTATTCCCTCCTATAAATAACTTTATAAAATATACTATTCATATTTATCTTTCTTTAATACAATTTATATAAAATAGACCAAGCTTTAACTATTATTTTTTATTTTAATAAAAAAAATACTAGTATAGCTTATGCTATACTAGTACCTTATTTACTATAATTATTAAACTACCTTTATCTACTTTCACATTAAAACTATCCTCTTTCATAATATTAGATAACCCTATTGGATTACCAAAATTTATGTTAGCATTATCAAGTGGATATTCTAATTTTTCAAGTGTTACTCCATTTACATTACCTTTTATAGGCAATATAGATATAGTGCTACCCTTTTTTCCGTTTATACTTATTTTTCCATTCTCAATTATATATATTTCTTCATCACTATTTTTAATTATAGAACTAATTCCTAACTCTTTTATGTAATACATTAGATTTATATTAGCAATAGTATGGTCAATACGCCCTCCTAGAGCCCCTATAAGATGTATTTGAGATACTCCTAGGTCTTTAGCCAAGTGTACGCATAATTGAGTGTCTGTTTCATTTTTTCTCTGTGGAAATTTTTTAAATTTAACGCCCTTTTTTTTATAATAATCTATTATAGGTTTTTCTAAAGAATCCAAATCTCCTAATATATAATCTGGAGCTATTTTTAAATCATATAAATGTTTAGCTCCTCCATCTGCACAAATTATATACTCATAATTATTATCATCTATAGTTTTTTTTACAAATTCACTATCCTTAACTTTTCCATTTAATAAAATACATGCTTTCATAATTACCCCTTATTTAGATGCATTTAATCTAAATTGTTTAACTGTAGCATCTATATCATCACTATTAAATATAGCTGAACCTGCTACTATAACATTGGCTCCAGCTTGAACTACCTTATCTACATTTGAAGGCTTTATTCCTCCATCAACTTGTATATCTATATCTAATCCTTGCTCATTTATTAAAGTTTTTAATTCCTTAATTTTATCTATCATAGTATCTATAAACGATTGCCCCCCAAATCCTGGATTTACAGTCATTATAAGAACCATATCTAAATCTTTTAATACATATTTTATATTTTCAATAGGTGTTGCTGGATTTAATGCTACCCCAGCTTTTACATTGTGTGACTTTATGTTTTGTATAGTTCTGTGTAAATGAGTACACGCTTCTTCGTGAACAACTATAATGTCACATCCTGCATCAGCAAAATCTTTAATGTAATTATCTGGATTTTCTATCATTAAATGTGCATCAAATACCATATTAACATCATTTCTCAAAGATTTAACAATTGCAGGTCCTAACGTTATATTAGGAACAAAGTGTCCGTCCATAACATCTATGTGTAAATACTCACATCCTGCATTTTCAACTTTCTTAACATCTTCTAATAATCTTGCAAAATCCGCTGATAAAATCGATGGTGCCATTTTTATCATACTTAGTACCTCCTCTTCCCTTGTCTTTTTTCGTTTAGTAATTGTAGGTAGCTTTCATATCTTTCTTTGGCTATTTTATTTTCACTTACTGCATCTTTTATACCACATAATGGTTCATTTTCATGCATACATCTACCACCAAATTTACATCCATCAGAAAATTCATCAAATTCTATAAAGTATTCTTTAAGTTCATTTTCTTCTATGTCATCTAATGTTAGTGAACTAAATCCAGGAGTATCCGCTACCATTCCTCCACATTCTAGTTTTAAAAGTTCTGCATGTCTTGTTGTATGCTTTCCTCTTTTTATTTTATCACTAACTTCTCCTGTTTGCAGTTGAAATTTACTATCTATATGATTTAATAAAGTAGATTTTCCAACTCCAGAAGGCCCAGCAAATACAACTATATTTCCCTTTAACTCTTCTTTTACTTTATCTATATTTAAATTTTCTTCATTACTAACAGGAATTACCTTATAACCACTAAGTTCATATATTCTTTTTATTTTTTCTAATTCTTCCTCTGTCGCTAGATCTGCTTTAGTTAATACTATAACTATTTCTAAATATTCTCTTTCAGCCAAAACTATAAATCTATCTAGCAAAGATAAATTAGGATTTGGATTTTTAACTGCAAAAACAATTATAGCCTTATTTACGTTAGATATTGGCGGTCTTACTAATTCAGTTTCTCTTTCTTTTATCTCTTCTAAAACACCTTTTTTATTTTCTTCATCTACTACATTTATTTTTACATTATCACCAACTAATGGTGTTACTTTATCTTTTCTAAATATCCCTCTAGCTCTACATTCATAAACACCTTGATCAGTATCTATATAGTAAAACCCTCCAATACCTTTGGTAATAATTCCTTCTATCATTAAAATCCTCCTTAATTATTTTCAAATTGATAAGTAATATTATTTACATAAATATTACAAAAAAGTCCAATAATTATCAATCATTGGACTTTAATACAATTATTATAATTTATATATTTAAATTTTTATTGTTGGTGATTATTAGTATTTGTTCCTTGATGAGTAGTAGTTCCACTACCTGCTGTTCCTGATCCAGTTGTTCCACTTGGCTGACCCGTATTATCTACAGGAGCATTAGGATCTACTGGTGTCTCTGGTTGCGTTGGAGTTTCTGGTTCTACTGGTGTCTCTGGTTCTACCGGCGTCTCTGGTTCTACTGGCTTCTCCGGCTCCACTGGAACTTCAGGTACCACTGGTTTTTCTGGTTCCACAACTTTAGGCCCTAAGCTAACTACTAAATTTATTTTATCACCAGCTTTTACACTTCCTGAATTTGGAGATTGAGAAATTACCTCATCCTTTTTATGAGAATCACTATTCTCATATTTTATATTTCCCATTTCAAATTTATTTTCTTTAATTATATTTTCAGCTTCTCCTAGCGTAAGTCCAACTAAATTTGGTACAGAAGCTTGATTTTGACCTTTACTTATAACAACAGTTATAGTGTCACCTTTACTTATCGGAGTTCCTGCATTTGGAGCCTGCGACATTATATGATCTTTCTCAAATTTATCACTATATTCTTCTATTCTAATTTTTATCTCAACATCTAGTTTATTAGCTACTGCTTGAGCTTCATCTAGTTGCATATTTATAAGATTTGGGGTAGTTCCTTCTTCTACTTTATTACCTTTAAACCCTAATGCTATCTTGCCTATAAATATAACCTGGACAATTAGGATTAATGATAATATAACTGCTGCTATTTTCCATCTTTTTTTACTCTTAGGATTCTCAGTCTTTTTATCTTTTTTACTTCTTTTATTACTTTTATTACTTTTTTTAGGAACTATTTCTTCTTCGTCATCCTCTATTAAATCATCTTTGTCATACCTAATATCAGGATTAGTATTCCCCATTTTTAAAGCTTTGTTCAATTCACTCTCATCTATTTTTTGTGTAGCATAGTTATCATATTCTTTTATAAAGTCTAAATCTATATTTTTCTCTATATATTCGATATCCTCTATTAATTCATCTGCACCTTGATATCTATCTGCACTAGATTTTGATGTTAATTTTTTTATTATATTTCTAACACTTTGAGGTATTGAAATTTTTTCCTCTTGAGTGAATTCTATTTCATCATTTATATGTTGAAGAGCTATAGATATAGGGCTATCTCCTCTAAATGGAACTCTTCCTATTATCATTTCATATAAAACTATTCCTAATGAATATAAATCAGTAGTGTTTCCTACAAATTTGCCCTTAGCCTGTTCTGGTGAAAAATAATGAACAGATCCAATTACACTTCCAGTACTAGTTATAGTAGAACTTGAAACAGCTTTTGCTATTCCAAAATCAGCTACTTTCACTATTCTTCCTTCATTAGAAATCAATATATTATGTGGCTTTATATCTCTATGTATAATGCCTTTTTTATGTGCTGCACCTAAAGCTTTTGCTATTTGCTTGGTTATATCTAGTGCCGTATATTCGTCTAATGTTCCTTCATTTTTTATAATATCTTTTAAGTTTTGTCCCTCTATAAGTTCCATAACTATATAATGTACTTTTCCATCTTCACCTACATCATATACATTAACTATATTAGGATGAGAAAGACTTGCAACAGCTTCAGCTTCTCTTTTAAATTTTGTTAAAAATTCATCATCATCTACAAATTCAGGTCTTAAAACTTTTATAGCAACTGTTCTATTTAAAAGTTTGTCTCTAGCTTCATATACAAAAGCCATCCCTCCATCGCCGATCTTTTTTATTATTTCATATCTATTTCCTAGAACTGTCTCTCCCACTATATCACCATCCTAATCATACTTAATTAATATAACCGATACATTATCTTTTCCAGCAATTTCATTAGCCTTATCTATTAATTTTTCAGTTATATCTTCTATATTTTCATCACTAGATACAATACTTTCAATATCATTTTTATCAACAAAACTTGTTAATCCATCAGTAGCTAATAAAATTTTATCATCATTGCCTATGTTTTGTTTATAAATATCAACAATTATAATTTGTTCTGTTCCTAATGCTCTAGTTATAACATTTCTTTTAGGGTGTGTTTTTGCTTCCTCTTCAGTTATAGCATGTTTCGCTACTAATTCTTCAACTAGAGAATGATCTCTTGTAATCTTAGTTAATTCTCCAGATTTTAATAAATAGCACCTACTATCTCCTACATTTGCAATATATGCTTTGTCTTTATGTATTATAACAGTAGTTAAAGTAGTTCCCATTCCGCTACAACCTTCATCTTCTTTAGCCTTTTTGTATATTATTGAGTTTACATTATTATAAGCCTGTTTAAGTATATCATCTATATAATTTATTTTCACATTTTCATTTTGTACTAAGTTGTTTTTCAAAAAACGCATTATATTTTCTACTGCTAATTCACTTGCTACTTCACCTTTATTGTGACCACCCATTCCATCAGCTATAGCAAATATCCCTATTTCACCTGATTTAGTAGGTATGATTTCACCTTTGCAAAAATCTTCATTGTTTTTTCTAACTTTTCCGATATGGGAAACACAACTATATATCATAATTTTCCCCCTTTATACTATTTGTGTTTTCTTCTTAATTGACCACAGGCTCCATTTATATCTGCTCCCATTTCTCTTCTTATAGTAGCAGCTATATTTTCCTTTAACAATAAATCTCTAAACTTATATACATATGTTTTATCTGGCTTTTCATAATCTCTTTCTTCAACTTTGTTTATAGGTATTAAGTTAACATGACATAACATTCCCTTTAAAATTTTAGCCAACTGATTTGCATCTTCCTTTGAATCATTAACTCCTTTTATAAGTGAATATTCAAAAGTAACTCGTCTATTTGTATTTTTTATATAATATTTACATGCATCTATAACTTCTTTTATTGAATATGCATTGGCTATAGGCATTATTTCTTTTCTAGACTCGTCAAAAGGCGAATGCAATGATAGTGCTAAGTTTATAGGTATCTTTAAATCTGCTAATTCATACATTTTAGGAACCACACCACAAGTAGATAGAGTTATATGTCTATATCCTATATTAAGACCATTTTTCTCATTTACTAATTGTAGAAATTTCTTAGTGTTATCAAAATTATCAAGTGGTTCTCCACTTCCCATCAATACAATATTTGACACTCTTTTGCCTATATCCTCTTGTATTTTTATTATTTGATCTAATATTTCCCAAGGTTCTAAGTTTCTTAGTAATCCATCTATTGTAGATGCACAAAATCTACACCCCATTCTACATCCAACTTGATTAGATATACAAACCGTAACGCCATGCTCATACTCCATCATGACACTTTCAATTATATTCCCATCATTTAATAAAAACAGATATTTTCTCGTTCCATCTATCTTCGATTCTAATTTAAGTTCAGTATCTAAATTTCCTATATATGAAGTTTCCTCTAATTTCTCTCTTAAAGACTTCGGAATATTTTTCATATCATCAAAAGTCTTAGCACCTTTATAAATCCACCCATATACTTGAGTAGCTCTAAAAGCTTTCTCCCCTATACTCTTTATAAATTCTTTTAACTCTTCTTCATTTAAATTTTTTAAACATACTTTGTTGTCCATCTTAAGCCCTACCTTACTCTCTTTAATTTAGCTATAAAAAATCCATCCATACCATGTATATTTGGATATATCTTTATATATCCTTTATCTTGGTTATCTAAATCTATTTTAACTTCATCAATAGGTACTAATTCAAAATTATTATTTTCATTTAAAAACGATTCAATTATATCTATATTTTCTTCATCATGTATAGTACATGTACTATATATTAAATTTCCGCCAATTTTAACATAATTAGAAGCATTGTCTAAAATATTTTTTTGTATAGTAGGTAAATCCTTTAAATCCTCTTCTTTTTTAAACTTAATTTCTGGCTTTCTCTTTATTATACCCATTCCAGAACACGGTACATCGCATACGACATAATCAAATTTATTTATACTACTTTCATCTTTATTCAAAGCATCAACGTTTTCAACTTTAATATTTTTAAGACCTAGTCTTTTTACAGTATTTTCAATTAACTTTATCTTATGTTCAAAAATATCTCTTGCTACAACTTGTCCAGTATTTTTCATGATAGTCCCTAAGTGAGTAGTTTTTCCACCGGGAGCGCTACACATATCTAAAACTAAACTTCCTTCACTTGGATTTGTAACTTTACCAACTAACATAGAACTTATATCTTGAATAGTAAAGTATCCCTCTCTGAATAATTTATTTTTCTCTATATTCTTCAAATTTTGAACCATTATAGCTTCTTCTATACCATTAACTTTGCTGCATTTTACACCTTCAGTTTCCAACTTAATTATAAGGTCATCTCTATTTGTTTTAAGTGTATTTACTCTTATATATAAATTAGGCTTATCTGAATTTGCATCTAATAAATCCTCTGTAAATTCTAATCCAAAAGCTTCAATCCATTTTTTAACTAACCATTGACTATACGAATATTTAATAGATAAATATTCAACTTTATCATCTTTTTCTATCTCCATTATACTCTCTTTGTTTCTTATTACATTTCTTAGTATTGCATTTACAAATCCTGATGATTTTTTATCATGTTTTTTTATTAAAGTTACACTTTCATTTACTGCTGCATGGTCCTTTATACTATCTAAAAACAGTATTTGATAAATTCCTAACCATAATGTTATTTTAACATATGTAGACATCTTTTTCGATTTTATCTTAGATAACTTATCTATTATATAATTTAAATAATATTTATTTTCTATAATTCCATAAATAAGCTCAGTAGCAAGACCTTTTTCTTGATCATTAAGTTCTATATTTTTAAAATTTTTGTTTATAGACATATTTGAATAGTTTTTATTTCTCTCTATGTCATATAGTGTTTTAAATGCTAATTCTCTTGCGTTCATTAAATACCTCCATATTTAAACAGAAAAAGTCCTAGAAACCCCTAGGACAATCTCTATTAGTCATCACGTCTTTGTGATATTGCAATTAATCTTAATAATTGAAGCACTGATGTTAAGGCTGCTGCTACATATGTTAATGCCGCTGCTGTCAACACATCTCTACCTTGTTTTATTTCTTTTCCTTCCAATATACCTTCATTTCCAATTTGAACTAAAGCTCTACTAGATGCATTGAATTCTACTGGTAAAGTTATTATTTGGAATATTACAGATGCTGAAAATAAAATTATACCTATTTTTAATAATGGTCCCGCCATAAAAAGCCCTATAAATATTAAAAACCAAGACATATTTGATGCAAAATTTACTACAGGAACTAAACTACTTCTTATTTGTAACGGAGCATATCCTTTAGCATGTTGAATTGCATGCCCACACTCATGTGCCGCAACCGATACAGATGTAATAGATGTTCCATAATAAATATCTTCAGACAATCTAACCACATTGCTTCTAGGATCATAATGGTCACTTAATCTACCTCTAACCATTTCAACTCTAACATTGTAAAGTCCATTCGAGTCTAATATTTTCCTAGCTGTTTGCTCTCCTGTATAACCTAACTTACTTTTAACTCTAAAATACCTACTAGTCGTGCTATTAACTTTAAACTGAGCATACATGGTAAAAAGTATACCAGGTATTAAAATAAATAAAGTAGGGTCAATTCCATAATACCCATAACCACCATAAAATGGCATCATACTTATCACTCTCCTATAAAGAATTTTATTGCATTTTCAACTTCTTCAGCATCAATTTTCGTATCTACGCATGGACCATTTGGTCTCTTATTAAATACTCCCAAAACTGGAATTTGTTTTATATCCTGAACGCCTGCAGTTAAGTCTCTTTCACAAGCTACAGCTACTACAGCCTTAGGCCTAAATTCTTTTATTTTTTTTCTAGCTAATGTACCACCTGTCGCTATAAATACATTTACATTGTATTTATTCTGCAACTTCAATAAATCAGCTACATTACAAAGTCCACAACTTTTACAGTTTTTCACATCAGTTGTAATTTTCAACTTACATTCACTTTTTTGAATACAGTGCGGTATAAGAATAAGTATGTCTTCAGATTTTATATTATACCTATTACTATATATATAGTCATTATTTAGCTTAATATAAACTTTTCTTATTTCATTTTTAGGTATACTTAAAGTATTTCCTAATACTATAAGCATAGGGTACAATAAGTCTACAATTTTAAAATTATATTTCATTATAAATTCACTAACTATTTTACCTTTTAATACCTTATATGTTACTATACTCGAGAATATAGTTATAATTAATAGTAATATTATTAATCCATTTATAAATATAGAAAAAAGATTTTCAAAACTTTTCATAAAAATATTCAATCCTGCTAACGCTACTATTAATATAGTTATGAAAAATCCAATGGTTGTCATATATTTTTTAAAGTTTATCATCTTAAATTCCTAATACAATATCAGTACTTATAGTATTTCCTTTTATATATTCAGATACTATCATTCTCTTCTTTCCAGACATTTGTATTTCACTTATTCGAATAACACCTTGTCCTGTACAAACATCTAAACCATCTTTATCAACATTTAATATACTTCCTGGAGTTTTATCACTATTTTTATCTAATACTTTAGTCTTCCATATTTTCATAGTTTGATCCCCATAAGTTGTATATGCACTAGGCCATGGATTTACACCTCTAACAAGATTATGTATATCTTTGGCAGATTTACTCCAATCTATATTTCCTAATGACTTATCCATTATAGGAGAATAACACGTTTCATCATCATTTTGCTTTTCTCTTGGAGCTTTACCTTGTGCTATAAGCTGTATAGTTTCTTTTAAAACATTAGCTCCATCTATCATCATTTTATCGTGAAGCTCGCCTGCTGTTATTTCATCGTCTAAAGGTATTTCACTCTTTAAAATCATATCTCCTGTATCTAAGCCTACATCCATATACATTGTAGTTACACCTGTTTTTTCTTCACCATTTATTATAACCCAATTTAAAGGTGCCGCTCCTCTATATTTAGGTAGTAAAGATGCATGGACATTAACACAACCAAAATTAGGTATATCCAATATGCTTTTTGGTAATATTTGTCCAAATGCTACAACTACTATTAAGTCTGGATTAATTTCTTTTAATTTGTTTACAAATGATTCTTCTCTAGCTTTAAGTGGTTGATATACTTCAATATCATATTTTAAAGCTAATTCTTTAACAGGAGGCATTGATAGTTTTTTTCCTCTACCTTTTGGTTTATCTGGTTGTGTAACAACAGCTAACACCTCATGTCCCTCATCTATTATCTTCTGTAAGCATGGAACAGCAAACTCAGGCGTCCCCATAAATACTATTTTCATATATATCAGCTCCTACTACTTTTCAATTTTATCTACAAATAATACTCCATCTAAATGGTCTATTTCATGGCAAAATGCTCTAGCTAAAAGTTCTTCACCTTCTATTTCATACATTTGACCATATCTATTAAAAGCCCTTACCTTAACATAATATGGTCTTGTAACTGGCCCACATTCATTAACAATACTTAGACACCCTTCATCATCAGTTTGAGTTCCTGAAGTTTCTACTATCTCAGGATTTATAAGTTCTATTATTCCCTCACCTACGTCTATTATGGCAATTCTCTTTAATATACCTACTTGTGGTGCTGCAAGTCCAACTCCATCAGCTTCGTACATAGTGTCAGCCATATCATCTAATAGTTGTATTATCTTTTCGTCAATTTCATCTACAACTTTACACTTCTTTCTTAATACTGGTTCTCCTATTTGAACAATTTGTCTTAACGCCATTTTTTATTCCTCCTAAATTTTATAATACACTATAAGGATTAATATCTATAGATACATTAATATCCTTATCAAAAACTATTTCGCGCTTAGTTATACATATATATTTTATTATACCCTTTAATAAATTAATTTCAATATCCTCATCTTTAAATAATATCTGCCATCTATAATTTTGATTTATCTTACCTATGGAACATTGATTAGGCCCTAATATGAAAGATAAATCATTTATTCCTCTTTCTCTTAAGATATACTCTAAAGATTCCTTCATTTTTATGGCATTATTCTCTACTTGTTTATTATCTTTACCACTTAAAACTACACTGATCATATTATTAAATGGAGCATAATCAAATAATTTTCTTATTTTTATCTCATCTTCATAAAATCCTTTAAAGTCATAATCTACCGCATGCTTAATTGCATAATGATCAGTATCATAAGTTTGCAATATTACTTTACCATCCTTATCAGATCTTCCTGCACGCCCTGCAACTTGGGTTGTTAACTGAAAGGTCGTCTCTGAACTTCTAAAATCAGGGAATTTCAATATCATGTCTGCTGATAGTATTCCTACTAGTGTTACATTATCAAAATCCAGACCTTTACTAAGCATTTGTGTCCCTATAAGTACATCAGCTTCTCTATTTTTAAAATCATTTAAGATCCTCTCAAAAGATCCTTTTCTAGAGGTTGTATCTCTATCTAATCTTAAAACTTTTAAATTTGGAAATATAGATTTTATTTCTTCTTCTATCTTCTGAGTTCCTATCCCAAATGGTTTTATATATTTACTTCTACATTCTGGACATTCTGTAGGAATTTCCTTTTCATATCCACAATAATGACATTTTCCTGTATTATTTTTTTTATGATATGTAAGTGATATATCACAATTTTCACAAGTAAATACATATCCACACTTTCTACAAGATACAAAACTTGAATATCCCCTTCTATTTAAAAATAGCATTACTTGGTTATTATCTTTTATAGCCTTATCTATTTCGAATCTTAACTTCGAACTAAATATACTTTTATTTCCTACCATAAGTTCATCTTTCATATCAACAACTTCAATCTTCGGCATAGGTTTATTATTAGCTCTTTTATTTATTTCAAGTAAGTTATACTCTCCATTTACTGCTTTATAATATTCTTCTATTGAAGGTGTTGCAGATCCTAGAATCAATGATACATCTCTTTTTTTAGCTATAAACTTAGCTACATCTATAGCACTAAATTTAGGGTTTTTTTCTGACTTATATGCACTTTCATGGAATTCATCAATAATTATAACACCCAAGCTTGTAAATGGTGTAAATAGAGCTGATCTAGCCCCTATTAATATTCTTATATTCCCCTCTTTTACTTGCTTGTACACATCATGTTTTTCACCCTCAGACAACTGACTATGAAAAACACCAACTATATTTCCAAACTTATTTTTAAATCTAGATATTGTTTGAGGAGTTAAAGATATTTCAGGAACTAAGACTAAACTATCTAAGCCTTGATTCAGCGCATTTTCTATTATTTCCATATATACTTCGGTTTTTCCACTACCAGTTACACCATGGATCATATATGGCTTTTTATTTTCATAAAACATCTCATTGTTAATTTTATTTATAACATTTAATTGCTCTTCATTCAATTTTATATTTTTTTGCTCAACCGAATATATTTCTTCTGGCTTTCTATAAAAATCAACTTCATTTATATTTATGATACCTTTGTCTTTAAGCTTATTCACACTTGCTCTTGTTGTTTTTAAGTTTTGTATTAGCTCATTTAAATCTGCTACTTTTTCTTTTTTTAAAAACTCTATAATTTCTTTTTGCTTAATCCCAAGTCTGATTTTATTTATTAGTATATATTTATCTATTTCACTTTTATCCTGCGCTAATGATATAGAATAAATTTTCTTTTCATTTTTATGATCTTTGTACTCCCATTTAACATCTATAACATTATTTTTCTGCATTTTATATATTAAATTATTCGCATTAGGAATTTTTTTTATTTTATCAAATTTAACTTTGAATTTATTTTCTTTTAAAATGCTTATAATTTCATTTTCATTGTTATTTTTACTTTTATAATCATCATTTATAAGTGTAATAACTTTATAATTATTTAGCTTATATCCCTTAGGATATAGTAAATTTATACAGTCTATATAGGTGCATAAATACTTATTTTTCATCCATACTATTAAACTTATATCATCTTTATTAAATATCGGTTCTTCATCTAATAAATCTACTAATTTTTTTGTTTTTATATTTTCATCTACATGATTTACTATATCAAATACAAAACCCTCTAATGGCTTATTATATATTCCAAATGGAGCTAGTACTCTATGTCCAATTTTAATATTTTCACTTAAAAAATCAGGCACCTCATATGTAAATAAATTATCAGTGTATATAGAATTATTTCGTACTATAATTTTTGCATATTGTTTCATAATTCAACCTCTATTTTTAATATTGTATGCTTATATTTATCATTTACAGTAAATACATTCTTTATAAGTGCCCTAAAAATATACTATTTATCTATAAATGAAAATTAAGCATCTATATTTAATATAGATGCTTATATATTTAATAGAGTTTTTATCTTATCTAAGATAACATCTGCTACCTCTTCTTTTTTCATTTTAGGGTACTCAGCTATAATTCCATCTTTGTCTATGACCTTTACTATATTAGTGTCGACACCAAAGCCTGCACCATCTTGTGTTAAGTCATTTGCTACTATAAAATCTAAGTTTTTCTTTTTTATTTTTCCCTTAGCATTTTCTAGCAAATCATTAGTTTCTGCTGCAAATCCAACTAGGATTTTATCTTCTTTTATTTTGCCTATTTCTAAAGCTATATCCTTAGTCCTATCTAGTTTTATACTTAAATCATCATCTGACTTTTTAATTTTTTTACCAGAATAGTTTTTTGGCTTATAATCAGCAACTGCAGCACTCTTTATTATTACTTGGTTTTCATTAATATTTTCTAAAACAGCATTATACATATCCTCTGCTGATTCAGTTTTTATAAATTTTTTTAAATTTTGAGGTGGTATTATATTTGTAGGTCCAGATATTAATGTTACATCTGCCCCTCTCTCTATAGCTTTTTTAGCAATAGAATACCCCATCTTACCTGTTGATCTATTTGTTATATATCTTACAGGGTCTATATTTTCAACAGTAGGCCCAGCGGTAACAATTATGCTTGTACCATCTAAATCTTTTTTAACTTGTAAAAGTTTCATTATACTTTCAAATATAGAGTCTACAGATGCAAGTTTCCCTGATCCTATATCGCCACAAGCTAATCTACCACTTTCAGGTTCTACAAATTCACAGTTCAAGTCTTTTAATGTTTGTATATTTTTTTGAACCACAGGATTTTCATACATATTAGTATTCATAGCTGGAGCTACAAGTATCTTAGCTTTAGTAGCCATAATTGTAGTTGTTAACATATCATCTGCAATTCCATTAGCTACTTTTCCAATTACATTTGCAGTGGCGGGTGCCAATACAAATACATCTGCTTTTTTAGCTAATGAAATATGTTCTACATCCCAAGTCTTTGGAGATTCAAACATATCTTCTACAACATAATTTTGACTTAATGTTTGAAACGTAAGCGGAGCTACAAACTCTGTTGCTGATTTAGTCATAATTACATGTACATTAACACCTGTTTTTTTTAGTTTACTTACTAAATCACAAGCTTTATATACAGCAATTCCTCCACACACACCAATAACAACCGTCTTGTCCTTTAGCATGATATTACTCCTCTATTATGTTTTGAACTTGAGCTAAATGTTGTCTAGCTTCCTCTATTTCTATCTCTTCTTCTGTTAACTTTCTAAAACCTATTTTTCTATCAGCAACTTCTTGTGTAGCTAATGTAACTGGTTTTATTTGTTGATGCTTAGTTGCAGGAACATATGGTATTGCTCCATCTATCAACTCTCTAGATCTTTTAGCTACCGTTACTACTAAATAGTATCTATTGTCGATTTGGTTTAATACTTCGTTTATTGATGGTTTTATCATTTTATAATTCCTCCTTGAATTTCTTTATTATATTTTCTTTGTATCTATAAACTTTATTTTTTTCAGCTGATATTATATGTTCTATTTCTTGAGCTGAAGTTTTGACATCATTATTTACTACAAAGTAATCATAGTCTTGTATTTGGCATATTTCATCAAGCGCTGAACCAAATCTTTTGTTTATTTGTTCTTCTGTTTCTGTTCCTCTTCCAACTATTCTATTTTTCAATTCATCAAGAGATGGTGGAAGTATAAATATGAATACACCTTCTGGGTAAACATCTTTGATTTGTCTAGCACCTTGCATTTCTATTTCTAAAACAACATCATTTCCCTTTTCTAGGTTTTCTAATATTGCAGCTTTAGGTGTACCATAAAAATTATCATATATTTGAGCATGTTCTAATAACTCATTGTTATCTATCATATATTTAAACTTTTCTTTAGTTACAAAGAAATAGTTTACTCCATCTACTTCACCTTCTCTTGGATTTCTAGTAGTTGCAGAAATAGATAACTTAACATCCTCATTATTTTGTAAAAACTCTTTACATATAGTTCCTTTACCTGCTCCAGATGGCCCAGAAACAACTAACAATAAACCTTTCCTCTTCATTTATATCTTCCTTTCTAATTCTCTATATGCTCTTCTTTATCTATAAATCTATGAGCTACAGTTTCCGGTTGAACTGATGATAATATTATGTATTGACTATCAGTTATTATAACTGCTCTCGTTTTTCTTCCATAAGTAGCATCTATTAATCTTCCAGTTTCTTTACTTTCTTGTATCAGTCTTCTTATAGGAGCTGACTCTGGGCTTACTATAGCAACTACCTTATTAGCCATAACTACATTACCATATCCTATATTTATAAGGTTCATACTCATAAACATCTCTCCTATTCTATATTTTGTATCTGTTCTCTTATTTTTTCTAATTCACTTTTTACTTCAACCACTAAGTTTGTTATATTTAAGTCTGATGATTTAGATCCTATAGTATTTGTTTCTCTATTCATCTCTTGTATTAAAAAATCTATTTTTCTACCTATAGATTCATTTTTATGTATAGCTTTTTTAAGTTGAACAATATGACTTTTAAACCTTACGATTTCTTCTGTTATGCTACATTTATCTGCATATATAGCAACCTCTTGAGCCAGTCTATTATCATCTATAAGACTTGGGTTGTCTAATATTTCAGAAATTCTATTGTTTAACTTTTCTTTATATTCATTAACAACATTATATGAGTAGTTTTCTATTTGTTCAATATAATCTTTCAATAAGTCACATCTCATATCTATATCATTAGCAAGTTTTATACCTTCTTCACTTCTCATCTCTTTTAACTTTGTAAGGCACTCATCTAAAGCTTCCTTTAACATTTCCCATACTAATTCTGCATCTTCTTCTTTTTCTTCACTTTTTATTATATCTGGGAATTTAGCTATATTCATAACACTTACATCATCAACTAAATTAAATGTTGATTTTATATTATTTAATATATTCACATACTGTGATGCCAACTTCTCATCAAATTTTAAGTTTACATCTTCACTACCTATTAAGTCAAGTTTTATATATAAATCAACTCTACCTCTTTTTACATAATCTTTGACTATATTTCTTATTTTATCCTCTAAAAAAGATATTTTCCTTGGTAGACGTACATTTATATCTGCATACTTATGATTTATAGTTCTACATTCTACCGTAAAATGATAATTATCATTTTTGTATTCGCCTCTTCCAAAGCCCGTCATGCTGATAGCCATTTACTACACCTCCAAAATTCCTTCACATATTTTAACTGCATTACCTATCATATATATATCATCTATTATTTCTATCTTTACTGTTCCACCTTCTGAGTTAACATTTACTATATTATTAACTTTACCTAGATAATTAGCTATTATTACAGATGCCGTCATTCCTGTACCACATCCTAGAGTATAACCACAACCTCTTTCCCATGTATATACCTGAATGTTATCTTTATCATTTATTTTCACAAAGTTAACATTAGTTTTCTGAGGGAATATCTCATTTTTTTCAATTAAATTACCATACTTATATATATCTTCTTTTACAAGTTTATCTACAAATACAATAGTATGTGGAACACCCATAAGAACTGAACTTACTTCTAGTTCTTTATTATTTATTATTAATTTTTCATTTATAAAGACTTCTTTGTTCGTATTCACTGGAATATTGTTTGGATTGAAGTTTGGTTTTCCCATATTTACTCTTATATTCTTAATTTTTTCTTTTTCTATGCTTAAAGATATTTTTTTTATACCATCAAGTGTATATACACTAAATTCATTATTTTGCACTATATTATTATCATACACAAATTTACAAAAACATCTTAATCCATTTCCGCACATGTTAGCTCTAGATCCATCTGAATTATAATATACCATTTCAACATCACATATATCTGAATTTTTAACTATTAATAATCCATCTGCTCCAACACCAAAATGTCTATGACAAACTTTTTTAGCTAAATCTGAATAATCATTACAATCTATATTATCAAATCTACCATCAATTGCTATAAAATCATTCCCGACTCCATGTAATTTCCAGAAGTTCATTTATATCCCTCCTATAAATTTGAATTCTTAGCTTATTATACAATATTTTGTTCATAAAAGGAAATTATATTGATTATAAACTATATATTATTTTAAACTATATTCTAAATATTATATTCACATTATTATGCATATGTGTAATAATCTACTTATCAATAAAATTTGAAAGGAATGATATTATGGCATTCGATGGTTTAGTTGTTCACTCAATTACAGATGAACTATCAACTAAATTAGTTGGTGGTAAAATAGATAAAATATATCAACCAGAAAACGATGAAATAGTTTTACATATAAGAAATAATAAAGAAAATTTTAAACTTGTACTTAGTGCAAGTGCATCTAATCCTAGGATTTATCTTTCAAAAGTTTACAAAAAAGAAAACCCTATAAGTGCTCCAATGTTTTGTATGTTACTTAGAAAATATATACAAGGCGGAAATATAATAAATATATCTCAAGTCGGATTTGAAAGAATTATAAAAATAACAGTAGAGTCTCTTGATGAACTTAAAACAAAAACTACCAAAGATATAATAATAGAAATAATGGGAAGACATAGTAATATAATAATTACTCATGAAGAAAACAAAATAGTTGATTCTATAAAAAGAATTCCACCTAGTATAAGTAGAGTTAGACAACTACTTCCTGGCATGACTTATGTATTACCCCCAGCACAAGATAAATTTAATCCTTTAGATGATATATCAAAAAATGATTTTAAAAGTATGATATCTACCTTTGATGATACTATATCAAAGTTTATATATTCTAAATTTTTAGGAATAAGTCCTACTATATCAAAAGAAATCTGTTTTAGATCAAGCTTAGATTCTTCGCAAGTTGCATCTAGTATTACAGATATAGATTTTGATAATTTATATAATCAATTTATTTCTGTAATTTCATCTATTAAAAATAATACTTATACTCCATGTTTAATAATAGATCCATCTATTGATAAACTTATAGACTTCAGTTGTATTGACTTAACACTTTTTAATAATTTAAAAGTAGTTCATAGCGAAAGCATTTCATGTATAATAGAAAGTTTTTATGCTAATAAAGATTCTAAGGAAAGAATTCATCAACGCGCATCTGATTTCAAAAAAAGTATTTCTATTAAACTAGATAGACTATATAACAAATTAAAAAAACAAGAAGTTGAACTTAAAGAATCTGATAATGCTGATATATATAAAGTAAAAGGAGAACTTCTAACTTCATATATATATATGATTGAAAAAGGAATGGATTTTATTGAAGTTCAAAACTTCTATGACCCTGAATGTTGTACTATTAAAATTAATCTTAATAAAAATCTTACTCCATCTGAAAATGCTCAGAAATACTTTAAAAAATATACAAAATTAAAGCATGCTAAAAAAGAAATAACAGCTCAAGTCGCTCTTAGCCTAGATGAGATAAGTTATTTAGAAAATATAATACTTAGCATAGATAACTGCGATAATTTAGCTGAACTTGACGATATAAAAGAAGAGTTACAAAAACTTGGATACATGCGTGGAAAAATAAAGGCTAAAAAAGAAAAAAACAATTTAACTACTAATCCAAATGAATATTTATCTTCTGATGGATTTACAATTTTAGTTGGTAAAAATAATAAACAAAATGATTTTTTAACTTTAAAAATTGCAACCAACGACGATATTTGGATGCATACAAAAAATATTCCAGGCTCTCACGTTATAATAAAAAGTGACGGAAAAGAAGTTCCTGAGTCTACTTTATTCGAAGGGGCAATGTTAGCTGCATTTTTCAGTAAGTCGAAAATGTCTTCTCAGGTTCCTGTAGACTATACTTTAAAGAAAAACGTAAAAAAACCTAATGGTTCTAAACCTGGTATGGTTATATATGAAACTAATAGCACTATATATGTTACTCCATCTCAAGAACTTGTTGTAAAATTAAAAAAACAGGGCTAAGCCCTGTTTTTTTATACAAGTTGTGAATTAAGAACTGGTTGTTCTTCTGCTTCTTCAGCTTTGAAATCACCATTATTTAATATTCTATTCAATATTATTCCTACTATCGCAGCTAAGCTAAGTCCTGTTATCGTAACTGACTTTGTAATAGGTATACCTATTACGATGCCTTTATTCCCTAAGTAAGTAGTTCCTAATCCTATTATCATTATAGTTGCTATTATTAGTATATTTTTCTTATTGCTTACACATTTGCTATCATTTATAGTCTTAAGTCCTACATATGAGATCATAGAGAATAGCATTATACTTATTCCTCCCATAACTTCTGTAGGTATACTTTGTAAAAATCCACCAAATTTACTTACACATGCAAGTAATATTGCACATATAGCTGTTCTTCTCAATATTGATGGATCATAATTTTTAGTTATTGCAAGTACAGCTGTATTTTCTCCATAAGTGGTATTTGCTGGTCCACCTAATAATCCTGCTGCTATTGTAGCCAATGCGTCTCCCATTAACGTTCTATGAAGACCTGGTTCTTCTATGAAATTCTTTCCAACTACAGTTCCATTAGTAGTCATATCACCTATATGTTCCATGAATACTGCTAAAACTACCGGTGCAATTAATACCGTCGCTTCTAAGCTAAACTTAGGTAATCTAAATGCTGGCATTTGTAAAAATGATGATCCACTCATAAGTGATACATCTACGTTACCTATTATTAAAGATATTATATATCCTATAGCCACAGCGATTATTATATTTAATTGCTTTGCAAAACCTTTACCAAATACATTTATAGCTATTGCTGATCCTAGTGTTATTATTGCTATAATAAAATTGTTTGATGCCATGTCTATCGCTGTAGGAATTAAGTTTAATCCTATAACCGCTATCATTGCTCCAACAACCTGTGCAGGGAAATATTTCTTTATTTTTGTTACCCCAACTTTTTTTATTATAATTGACATTGCTAAATAGATAAGTCCAGCTACAATTATACCTCCTTGTGCATATGCTAAGTCTCCATTATGAGCTTCTTTAGCCGCTAATATAACTGGTATAAATGCAAAACTTGATCCTAAAAATACTGGTACTACACCTTTTGTACAAGTATGGAATATTAATGTACCTATCCCTGCACAAAATATTGCAACAGATGGATCAAACCCTGTTAGTATTGGAACTAAAACTGTTGCTCCAAACATTGCTAGTAAATGTTGTAATGATAAAATTGTTTTTTTCATAAAAAAACCTCCCTATTTTTAGTATGGGAGAAATAATTCTCCCTTTTCCAGCATCTCTGTACTGAATTAAAAGGTATTAACCTTATATAATTTTATGTTTCTATTCTTTTATAGTTACCGAATCTTGTTCATCAATTTCATTTAACATAACTGATATTATTTCGTGTTTCGATGTAGGAACATTTTTACCTACATAATCTGCTCTTACAGGTAGTTCTCTATGTCCTCTATCTACTAATACCGCTAGTTGTATAGAGTTTGGTCTTCCTATATCCATTATAGCATCTAATGCTGCTCTTACAGTTCTTCCTGTATATAATACATCATCAACCAATATTACAACTTTATTATTTATATCAAAATGTATGTTAGAACCATTTATAACTGGGTCTGCATCTATTTTTTTTAAATCATCTCTGTATAAAGTTATATCAATTTCTCCAGTGTTAACTAATATACCCTCTATACTTTCTATTTTTTTAGCTATTCTATTTGCAATAGGTACTCCTCTAGTTTTTATTCCAACTAAAACTACATTTTCTATACCTTTGTTTTTTTCAATAATTTCATGGCTAACTCTCGTTATAGCTCTTGCCATAGCTTTTTCGTCCATTAATTGAGCTTTCTCTTTCATTGAAATCCTCCTTTTTATAGTAGGTAAATAAAAAAGCTTCTCACCACTTGGCAAGAAGCTATAATTAGCTTGTAAACTAAATCCTTATATTAATAATAAGCATTTAATTATCTTGCCTTATGATATCTCTGTATCACTTAAAGGTAATCTTCATTTTTTATCATTATATAACACTTATTGCATTTTCTCAACTAATTTACTTAATTTACTTAATTTTCTTTATTAAATTTTCAAAGTATAACGGAAGTCTTGAATCAAATTCTATATATGCTTTAGTTGTTGGATGTATAAATCCAAGCTTTTTAGCATGTAGTACTTGTCCCTTAACCCCAAACTTATTAGATTTAGGTCCATAAATAGGATCTCCTAAAAGTGGATGATTTAAAGACAATGCATGAACTCTTATCTGATGAGTTCTTCCTGTCTCAAGAGTTGCTTTTACATGTGTAAAGTTATCATATCTATTTATAACCTCAAAATGTGTAACTGCATTTTTTCCGTCTTTTACTATAGCCATTTTTAATCTATCTTTTGGATTTCTTCCTATTGGCTTGTCTACAGTAATTTTATCTTCTTTCATAACTCCATGACATATGAATTCATATTCTCTTGTTATTGAATGGTCTTTTAATTGCTCTGCCAAAGAATTATGAGCATTATTATTTTTAGCAACCATTAAAAGCCCTGACGTGTCTTTATCTATTCTGTGAACTATCCCTGGTCTTATAACTCCATTTATAGACGATAAATTATCTTTACAATGATATAATATAGCATTTACTAAAGTATTTTCATAATTACCTGGAGCAGGATGTACTACCATATCCTGAGATTTATTTATGATTAATAAATCATTATCTTCATATACTATATCTATTGGTATATCTTGAGCTAAAACAGCAAGCTCTTTAGGCTCAGGAATTTCTATAACTATATCGTCATGTTCTTTAACTAAATACTTAGCTTTCTCTATTTTATTGTTAACTGTAACTTTTTTTTCTTTTATCAATTTTTGTATATAGCTTCTAGACATATCTCCTAATTGCTCTGCTAAATATACATCTAATCTTTCTGATTCTTCTTCCGTAACTAAAAACTGTCTTTTTTCTTCCATAATTTCACCTACTTGTCATTTTCAAAAAATATAATGTAAATACATAATAATATAGTTCCTACAACTACAAAAACATCTGCTATATTAAACACATAGTCCCAAACTATTCTAAAATCAAAATAATCTATGACAAATCCTAGTCTAACTCTGTCTATAAGATTACCTATAGCTCCTGACATTATAAGAATAATAGCTGCTTTACCTAATAAGTTTATTTCCTTTTTGTATAAATAATATATACCAAATATGCAAGCCGCAATAGCTACTATAACAAATATCATTTGATTATTTTGGAACATTCCAAATGCTGCTCCCCTATTTTCAACATATGTCAAGTGAACTACATCTTTTATTATAGGTATGCTACCTATGTTAGCTAAATAATTTATAGCTACATATTTTGATATCTGATCTATTCCTATTAATCCTAGTATTATTAATATATATGCCAATAAAAATTCCTCCTTATAGTATTAATCTATTTATATTATATATATTAATAGATTATAAATCAAAAGAAGGTAGATTATCTACCTTCTTTTGATTTATAATCTATTTTATTATTTCTGAGATTGTTACAAATTCATATCCTAGACCTTGCATCTTAGGTATTATTTCTTCTAATGCTTGTATAGTTTGGGATTTATTATTTCTTATTTTATTATAATCATGAAGTAAAATTATAGTTCCATTCTCTGATTTAGTCTCTATTGTTTTTACAATATTGTAAGCACCTGGATTACTCCAATCTTTTGGATCTAAATCAGACCATAAGACCACTTTCATATCTTTAGATTTCATTAGGTTAAATAAATTTTCATTTATAGCCCTGTAAGGCGGTCTAAACAATTCAGGTTCTTTTCCTGTTACTTCTTTTATTATTTCTTGTGTTTTATTTATTTCACTGTTTATTTGTTCAGTTGAACTTTTACATATATTTATATGTGTAAATGTATGATTCCCTATTTCATGACCTTCATTAGATGCTCTTTTTACTATATCAGGATTCCATCCAACTTTTTGACCTACAACAAAAAAGGTTGCTTTAGCTTCATATTTTTTCAATATATCTAGTATCTGAGGCGAAAAGTCTTCATCAGGACCATCATCAAAAGTTAGTGCAATCACTTTTTTATCTTCATTTCCTTTTTTTATTATAATATCTTCATATTTTTTTACTATATTCTTATTATTTATTCTTGTTAATTGTTTTTCTCCTAATCCAAATAAATTTAAGTTACTAACATTAAACATAATTCCAACTAATAAAAATACAAATCCTATAGATATTATTAATTTCTTCACATCATAGCCTCTTTTCTTAATAATCCTTCCTCATATCTCTATTCATGTCTACTAAATCTTCAACTGTACTTCTATATAAATTAGGTCCACTAAAATTATCTTTCACACTTACACTTTCGATATTATTTATAGGTCTTTCTTCTTCTTTTGCACAACTTGAACATAATCTCGTTTCAGGAATAAATTCCAGTCTATCATCATTTATTTTATTTCTACATTTTTCACATTTACCATAACTTCCGTTTTCTATTTTATTAAGTGCATCTTCTATTTCGTTTAATTTAAATTTTTCATGATTAGTTAAACTGTTTTGCATTTCTTGCATATAAACTTCAGTCCCTATATCTGCTAAATGATTATCATAACTTGATAATTCACCTGATGTATATTTTTCACTACTATGCTTTGTCGTATTTCCAAATACAGTATTATCTTCCATCTCTGAAACTAAATTTATTATATTGTTTTTTTCTTTTAATAAAATTTTCTGATACTTTTTAATATCCATAATATCCTCCTTTATTTTCTTCTATATTTATCAACAATGTCTAGAAATTCAGCTATATATTCACCTATTATAGGTAAGTCCACCCATGTAGATATCATATATATAAATACAGCAGTTAAAACACTAAACCCAATAGCTTGCCCAAATCCTTTTCCTATTCCAGCTATAAAATTTGTTGTAAATAATCTTTTTCTACTATCTGTTAACATCATAAAGTCTCTAATTCTGCTTCTTTCAATAGTGTACATTAAACTATCTAATTTATTATTTACAACTTGAAGAGTTTTTAAATAAATAGGATCACTTTCATTTCCATTTATTTTTTTATCGATATCTTTCATATTTATAAAACCATTAGTTACTCTATTTCCTCTTCTATACTTTTTCAAACTAACACATCCTATTGCTTCCTAAAAGTTGCCTATAGGTTTTATTATGTGAGTTTTTATATTAAAAATACAAAAAAGTCCTAATAATTAGGACTTTTTAAATTTGGAATTAAAGGAATTTCTTCTCTATTAATCCAACTTTTTTATATACTTTTCTAAGCGTTTTTCTTGCTTGATACTCTGCTTTTTGGGCACCTTGTGCATATACAGTTTCTAAATAATCTTTATTAGATAATAGATATTCATATTTTTCTCTTAACGGTTTTAATGTTTCTATTATAACTTCAGATATATCATTTTTAAAGTCTCCATATCCTTTACCCTCATACATACTTACTAAATCTTGTACTGACTTATTATCTAATTTTGAATATATATCTAAAAGATTCTTTATGCCAGCCTGTTCATCATTGTACTGAACTATACCTATAGAATCTGTAACACTTCTTTTTATTTTTCTTCTTATTGTGTCTTCATCATCTATTAATAAAATATATCCATTTTCATTTTCATCTGATTTACTCATCTTTTTATTAGGTTCTTGTAAACTCATAACCCTAGCTCCAGCTTTTGGTATATACGGTTCTGGAACTTTAAATGTAGGACTATATCTATTATTAAATCTACTAGCTAAATCTCTAGCTAGCTCTAAATGTTGCTTTTGATCTTCTCCAACTGGAACTAAATCAGTTTGATATAATAATATATCTGCTGCCATTAATACAGGGTAAGTAAATAATCCTGCATTTAAGTTTGCTTCACTTTTTTGTGATTTATCTTTAAACTGAGTCATCCTGCTTAACTCGCCCATATATGTCATTGTATTTAATATCCACATAAGTTCTGTGTGAGCACTTACATGTGATTGTATAAATATAGTATTTTTCTCTGGATCTAGACCACTAGCTAAATATTGAGCTAATAATTGCATAGTATTTGCTCTTAAATTTTTTGCTTCTTGAGGTACTGTTATTGCATGTAAATCAACTACACTGTAATAACAATCGTATTCTTCTTGCAATTCATTCCAGTTTTTTATTGCTCCTAAATAATTACCTAATGTCAATTTTCCTGATGGCTGAGCTCCACTAAATATTATCTTCTTTTCACTCATATTTAACTCCTCCTATAAATTTTTTAACATTCTAAGCACTATGTCCTTAGAATTATGAGCCGCTTGCCCTACAAATTCCTCATAAGTAACATCAGCACTTCCATCAGCTTTATCAGACATAGCTCTAATTACAACAAATGGAGTATTATTAACATAGCAAACATGTGCTATAGCTGCTCCTTCCATTTCACCACAATACCCATCAAATTCTTTAACTAATTCATCTTTTAATTCTTTATTACTTATAAATATATCTCCACTTAAAACTCTACCCTTTAAAACTTTATGAGTTTTAATCTCTTCTTTTGATGATTCATATGCTGCATTTATTAATTTATCATCTGCCACAAATATAGAATTTTCCATTCTAGGTATCATTCCTTTTTTGTCTCCAAATACAGTGGTATCAAAATCATGTTGTATAGCATCAGTTGAAATAACTATATCATATACATCTAATTCTTCATTTAATGCGCCTGCAACTCCTGTATTAACTATTGCATCAACTTTAAATTCACTTATAAGCATTTGAGCACATAAAGCTGCATTAACTTTACCTATACCGCATCTAACTAAAACAACTTCTTTTTCTTCTATATTTCCTACATAAAATTTTAAACTTGCTTTTTCTATTGTTTCTTTTACATCCATTATATCTCTTAATATATCTACTTCTTCATCCATTGCTCCTATTATAGCTATTCTATTCATTCTAACTTTCCTCCTGTTTATTTTTTATAATAAAAAATCCGCCCTAAATCAATAGGACGGATATATTTTCCGTGGTACCACCTAAATTATATGCATGTTTGAAAAATGCATATCACTTAATTTCATCTGCTATAACGTGCAGTCACGATATCAGCTACTCTTTTTTAATTTCGCCTAATTCCTCTAAGGCCCATTCACAAGACTTATTTACATTGGTTTCTCAGCTCCCCAACTCTCTGTATTAAATATTTATCTAGCTACTATTCCTTTTCATCGGATATTTATATTTTATTTTAGTATTGTCATTTATTTTATATAATATGATTTAATAATTAAAAAGTCAACTATTTATTTTAAAACATAAAAAAGAACAAAGAGTATACTCTTTGTTCTTTTTCTTTAACTTATTATATAAAAAATTGAGTTCCGGGTCCTATTGGGAATCCTACTAAAGCCCAAATAATAGCAAATACAGTCCATCCTATTAAAAATGCCATTGATATTGGCATCATCATACTCATTAAATTTCCAACTCCAAAATCTTTTTTATACTTTTGTCCAAATACTACTATAACTCCAAGATAACTCATCAACGGTGATATTATGTTCGTAGAAGAATCTCCTATACGATACATTAACTGTACACCTGCTGGTGAAAATCCAGCAACCATTAACATTGGCACAAATATCGGTGCAAGTAATCCCCACTTAGATGATGCTCCACCCATAAATAAATTTACAAAGGCTGTTAAGAATATAAATGCTACCATTAAAAGTATAGACATAAACATGTTTCCCTCTGGAATAAGTGATACTAATTTTGCTCCTAAGGATGCAACTAATACTCCTAAATGTGAATCATTAAAGTAGTTTATAAACTGTGCAACAAAGAATAATATAACTATTATTGGTGCCATATCAGCCATTGCTTTACACATAGCAGGCACTATATCTGCACTCTTTTTAAATTTACCTGACTTAAATCCATAAACTAATCCACTTATTGCAAATATAACAAACATTAACATGATTACCATGTCACCTTTAAAGAATATAGAATCTAAGAAACTATCTACAAGATTGAAAGTAGCTGTCCCATCTGAATTAACTACCCATAATCCAACATTAGTAGATAAATCTCCAACTAAAGGTATCTTATTTCCTGTATCTATCGGTAATGCAGCTAATACTATAAGTCCTATAACTAATAATAATATTTTGTTAGTAAACTTATATGCTTCTTTTTCTTTTTGAGTTACTTCATGATCTTCTTCAACATCAGCTTCTTTTTTATTATAAGTCCCTAATCTTGGCTCTACAAATTTATCAATTACTATTGTTCCTAATATTATAATTACTAAAGTTGATCCCATCATGAAAAACCAGTTACTTGTTACTGAAAGTCCACTAGCTAAACTAGTCCCTACCATGGCATCGCCTGTTTCCGCTGCCGCTTGTGTAAAAGGTAATAGTAAGGCATCAGTTGAACTTACAAAAAGATTTGCACTAAACCCACCTGAAACTCCAGCAAAACCTGCTGCAAGCCCTGCTAATGGGTGTCTACCTAACGTATAATACATTAATGCTGCAAGAGGTATTAACACAACATACCCTGCATCAGATGCCATATTAGACATAACTCCTAAGAATATAACAACTGGTGTTACTAGTTTAGTAGGTGTTGCTGAGACTATACTTTTCATTGCTATTGATAAATATCCACTTTGATCCATAAGTCCGATTGCTAACATTATTATAAGTATAGTACCTATTGCATACATATTCATAAAGTTAGATATTCCTGTACCTATTACATAAGACAGTCCATTTGAATATCTTTCTGCAACTGCAGTTCCGTTAGCTCCTACCTTTAAAACTTGTATTGGTTCTTGACCTAATAAGTTGTTTATTGGAAAATCCCCAAGTGGTGTTTGCGCCACTACCCCAAATGTTCCTAACACCGCTGATAATATTAATACAAATGCAGCTATATACATAAACATTAATACTGGATGAGGTAGTTTGTTTCCAAGCTTTTCTATCCAATCCATAAAAATTTGAACTTTTGATTTCTTTTTGCTTGCTGTATTCATTCACAAGTCCTCCCCTGTTGTCTTTTGATTCTTCTTTATTTTATCATATCAGGCAAACATTTTCATGAATTTTGCAAAAGTTCTTATTTTTTATTATTTTCGATATATTTCGAGTTATTTTGCAATATTTTTTAAAGTTGTATTATCAAAATGCTTTTTATAATTAAGTTGTATACAATATCTTTAACCATTTTTTGCATAATTTTTTTTAATTCTTGCAAAAACAAAAAAATCCCCAGATTATTCATCTAGGAATTTTTTTATTTTTTTATTTTCTTATAACTTTTATACCAGTCATATGGTCATTTAAGTTATGTTTTTCTATATCTTCATCTTCAACTCTACTTATTTCTATAGCTAGAGTTTCTGATTTTATATAATCTGAATATTCATTTATAGCTTTTGCTATTTCGTCATCTGAACAATATTGTATATCTATGTTATCTAATACATCAAAGTCATTAGATTTTCTTAATTGTTGTATTTTAGATATAAACTCTCTTGCATATCCTTCATTTATTAAAGTTTCATTTAAAGTTGTATCCAATATTACAAATAGATTATTTTCCATTGTAACATTAAATCCTTCTTTAGCTGATATATTTATTAACACATGTTCTTTGTTAAAGTTGAAATCTTCACCATCTATATCTACAGTTATAGACTCACCAGCTTCTAATTTAGAAACCACTTCACTTGCATCAAGTTTATTTAATGTACCTGCAAAGAATTTCATTTTAGATCCTAGAACTGGACCTAGAACTTTAAAGTTTGGCTTTAATGTAAAGTTCATATATTCACCTAAATCTTTTGCAAATACAACTTCTTTAACATTTAATTCTTCTTTTATTAAATCCACTACATCACTTATAGTTTCTTCGAATTTTCCATCGACTAAAACTTTTTGTATTGGTTGACGAACTTTTATTCTTGTAGCTTCTCTTGATGCTCTTCCTAATGTGACTAAATTTTTAACTAAATCCATTTTTTCTTCTAAGTTGTTGTCTATTAAATCCATCTTAGCTTTTGGATATGTTGTTAAGTGAACTGAAGTTTCATTAGTTAAGTTTCTGTATATTTCTTCTGCTATATATGGTGTAAATGGAGCTATTAACTTACAAAGTTCTGTTAATATTTCATAAGTTGTATTATAAACTGATTTCTTATCTTCAGTTAATTCAGTAGCCCAGAATCTTCTTCTTGAACGTCTTATATACCAGTTAGATAAATCTTCATTTATAAACTCTTGTATCATTCTAACAGTCTTATTTAATTCAAATATTTCTAAGTTTTCTTCTACTTCTTTCTTTAAGTTGTTAAACTTAGATAATATCCATCTATCAAGTTCTGGTCTATCTTTGTATTCAACAAAGAATTCTGAAGGGTTTATTCCATCAGTATTTGCATATAGAGTAAAGAAGTTGTAAACATTTTTCATAGTTCCTAAGAATTTACTTTGTACTTCTTTTAATCCATCTACATCAAATCTTGTTGGAGTCCATGGTGGAGATACATATAATAAATACCATCTTAATGCATCTGCTCCATATTGATCAAATAATTCAAAAGGATTTACTGTGTTTCCTCTTGATTTACTCATCTTTTTACCTTCTTTATCTAATACTAAATCGTTAACTAAAACTTTTTTATATGGAGCTTTTCCTGTAACGAAAGTAGATATAGCAAGTAATGAGTAGAACCAACCTCTAGTTTGATCTATACCTTCACATATAAAGTCTGCTGGGAATAACTCATCAAAGTTTTCTTTGTTTTCAAATGGGTAATGATGTTGTGCAAATGGCATAGATCCACTATCAAACCAACAGTCTATAACTTCAGTTACTCTTGTCATAGTTTCTCCACACTTTTCACACTTAAAGTGTATATCATCAACATATGGTCTGTGTAACTCTATAGTCTCTGGATCTATATTTTCTATAGCTTTCTCAGCTAATTCTTTTCTAGAACCTACAGACTCTTTATGTCCACATTCACATTTCCATACATTAAGAGGAGTTCCCCAATATCTACTTCTAGATATTGCCCAGTCATTTAAATTTTCTAACCAGTTACCAAATCTTCCTTCTCCAACGAAGCTTGGATACCATTCAACAGTTTTGTTATTTGCTATTAATTGGTCTTTTAATTTAGTCATTTCTATATACCAGCTTGGTTTAGCGTAGTATAAAAGTGGAGTTTGACATCTCCAGCAATGTGGGTAGTTATGAGCTACTTTTTCCTTGCTGAATAATTTATTTTCTCCATGTAACCATTTTATTATTTCAACATCTACTCCATCTTCCATTACGAATTTGCCTTCCCATGGAGTAGTTGTAAATTTACCTGATTCTGAAACTGGTTGTAATACTGGTAAATCATATTTTCTACCTAAGTTGTAGTCATCTTCACCAAATGCTGGTGCTGTATGAACTATACCTGTACCATCTTCAGTTGTTACGTAATCTCCACAAGTTACAAAGAATGCTTTTTTATCAGCTTCAACAAATGGCATTAACTGTTCGTATTCAACATACTCTAAATCTTTACCTTTTAATTCTTCTATAACTTCATAGTCTTCACCTAAAACTTTATTAGCTAAAGCTTTAGCAACATAATAAACTTCATCATTTTGTTTAACTTTTATATAATCTATTTTAGGTCCTACAGTTAAAGCTACGTTTGATGGTAAAGTCCAAGGAGTTGTTGTCCATGCTAAGAAATATTCATTAGCATCTTTTCTTTTAAACTTAGCTATTACTGTATTATTTTTTATTTCTTTATATCCTTGAGCAACCTCGTGAGATGCAAGACCAGTTCCACATCTTGGGCAATATGGAAGTATCTTATGACCTTCATATACATATCCTTCTTTATTAAACTTATCTAGTATCCACCATACAGATTCTATATAATTGTTATCTAAAGTTATATAAGGATTGTCTAAATCTATTTCATAAGCCATTCTTTCAGTCATATCTCTCCATTGTTTTTCAAATGTAAAAACAGACTCTCTACACTTTTTATTAAATTTATCTAATCCATAAGCTTCTATTTGTTGCTTATCTGATAAACCTAATTCTTTTTCTACTTGTATCTCAACTGGTAATCCATGTGTATCCCATCCAGCTTTTCTTTTTACTTGATATCCATTCATAGTTTTATATCTACAAACAGAGTCTTTAAGAGTTCTAGCTATAACATGGTGTATTCCTGGATTACCATTTGCTGTCGGAGGTCCTTCGTAAAATACAAAACTAGGATCATTTTTACCTTTTTCTAGAGTTTTCTCTAGCATATTTATATCATTCCAGTACTCAGATACATTAGCTTCCGCTTCTTTTACTGAAGAGTCCACTAGTGACTTAAATTTAGTCATTCTAATCCACCTTCCTTTTTTGGTTTTTATTTAATTTATACATAAAAAAAACCCGCCCCTAGAAAGGGACGAGTTATTACTCGCGTTACCACCCTAATTTCACACATGTAAATTTAGTATTTACATATGTAACACTCTTTCAATTTAACGGTATCTACCCGGCACAGCTTAATAGTTTAATCGTTCAGCCTGCAGCTTCGGAGTGATCTTCATCTTTATAAATTTATTGGTTCTCAGCTTACCCAACTCTCTGTAAAATTATCTAAAGCCTACTTTCTCCATCATAGCCTTTATTTATAAATATAATATTGTATATGTATGAAATTTTATAATAAATTGTACAAATAGTCAATATATTTTTATTCTAGAGCATCTGATAATTCTTTTTGAAGCTCTTCTATTTTTTCAACACTATTTTCATCTATATCAGAAAATATATCATCTACACTTCTAATCTCATCTTCTAATAAAGATTTAAATTTATTTCTAAATACTTTAAACTCCTTGACAATAGAATCATATTCTTTTCTAATTTCTATAACCCTATTGTTAGCTTGTTCAATTATTTGTCTTGATCTTAACTCAGCTTCTTCTACTATTATTTTAGCCTTTTTATGAGCCGCACTACAAGTATCTTCAGCTGCAGTTTGAGCTGTAATAAGTGTTGCTTTTAATGTTTCTTCTATATTTTCATATTTATTTATTTGATCATGATACATTCTAACCTTTTCTTTCAAGTCTAGATTTTCTCTGTATACATTCTCAAAATCTTCTTTTACTATGTCTAAAAATTCATCTACTTCATCTTCTCTATATCCACGTATTCCTTTTTTAAATTCTTTATTTTCTATTTCTACTGGAGTTAGCATATATTCCCCTCCTATAATATTATTCTCGCTTTTACCTTGATCTTGCCTTTTTTAGTAACTTCACCTATTTCAGTTATTATTACTCTTCCTTTTCCTCTTACCGATATAAGAGATTCGCTTTGAACTAATTTTGATATAGAAGTTATCTTTTCATAATCAACAAATACTTTTTCTGAATTTATAAGTTTTAAACTATCTTGCCTTGAAATATTATATATTCCACTTATTATACAATCTAATCTTTGAGATGATATAGTAGACGATATTTCTTTAAACTTATACTGTGAGTATTTTATTTGATTAGTACTTATTTCTTTTACAGTAATATTATTTTTAGAAACCTTAGTTAAGTTCATTTCTATAAAATCCGATATATCTTTACTAACAACAACTTGACAAAAGTTATCATGTATATTTATATCTCCAATTTTTTCTCTTTTTATACCTAGTCCAAGTAATGAACCTAGATAATCTTTATGTTTTATTTCTTTAAATTTAAAATTTCCCTCTATTTGTAATGCTTTAACTGGCAATTCTATATCTTCATATTCCATATAATAAGGGTATATGCATATTAAACTTCTTTCAGCTTCATTTATACCGCCTTCAACGGTATATTTAATGTCGCTAAAACTAGTTAATATAGCTGTTGCACTTTTTATCTCATAAGGATTTAAAAAATCTGTATATCTTATATCATAGTTTTTTATACAAGCATATGCTTTATCTATAACTTTAAACATTTTATTTTTTAAATCAATATCTCTAATGTGATTCGTAAGTGTTATTTTATCCATAATTAATTGCTAAATCACCAGTTAAAATATAGAACTTATTAATATTCTTATAAGTTGTAATGCAAATATTGCAACTATAGGTGAAAAATCTATGGGACCCTCAAAATATCTGTGCATTACATTTCTTATCGGTCCCTCTATAGGTTCTGTTAACATACCTATTACATCATATGCCTTTGATTCTACAGCTCCTGGTATCCAAGTCATAAATGCTCTTATTATTATTGCATATTGAATAATATTAGTTAAAACAATTAAAGAGTATTTTATCATATTTATATTACTCCTTTTTATTTATTTTGCCATGGGAAAAATGCTTTACTTTCTAATTCTTTTTTCATGTTCGCATCTATATCTACATTATTAGGTGCTAATATAAATATAGCTTTAGATACTTTCTGTATACTTCCATCTAATACATAAACAGCTCCATTCATAAAATCAAATATAGATTTACGAGTAACTGCATCATCTAAGTTTTCTAAATTAACTATTACAGCTCTTCTTTGTTTTAGTTGATCTGCTATAGAAGTAACTTCTTCATATTTTTTAGGTTCAACTATAACTACTTTCATTTGTCCAGCTGTATGTATATTAACTATTTTGTTACTCTTAGGTTGTGTTATAGATCCTACTCCACCGCCTAAATCTTCTTCTACTTCTATTTCTTCTTCTATTTCTTCCATTTCTTCGTCCATTAAATCTTCATCTACTTCATCAGTCATCCAATCTTTTATCTTGCCTAAAAAACCATTGCCCATAATCAACATCCTCCATTACATTATATTTTTATTTTTTATTGTAGTTTCTCTGCCCAAATATAGAAGTACCCACTCTTACAAAAGTAGCTCCTTGTTGAACAGCTATTTCAAAATCATTGCTCATCCCCATAGATAACTCATTCATAGACACATTATTTATATTTTCATTATCTATATTTATAGATAAATCTTTTAATCTTTTAAATACAGATTTGATTACTTCTTCATCCTCTGTATTAGGTGCCATAGTCATAAGTCCTTTTACACTTATGTTTGGATAATTTTCGGATATATCTTTTATAAAGTCTATAGCATCTTCTTCAAGTATCCCATGCTTACTTTCTTCTTTAGATATATTCACTTGAATTAAACAATTCACTTGCTTGTCTATTTTTTCTGCTCTTTTTTGAATTTCATCACATAATGAAAGCCTGTCTATCGAGTGTATCATGTAAACTTTATCAATTATATATTTTACCTTGTTAGTTTGTAAACTTCCAATAAAATGCCATCTTACGCTATCACCTATTGCATCGAACTTTCTTGCTAATTCCTGGGGTTTATTTTCACCTACATCTGTAGTTCCACAACTTATAGCTTCTTTTATTGCATCTACATCTACAGTTTTTGTTACTGCTATCAGTTTAACATCTTCTTTTGGTCTATTTGATATTTGACACGAATTTTCAATTCTATTTTTTATAGTATCCATATTATATTTAATAGTGTTCATTTAATCACCTACTTTAGATAAAACCCTTTCTTAAATTTAGGGTTTAATATTATTTCATCATAAATACTTACAGTATCTATTCCTTTTATGTCATTTTTATAATGATCAATAATTATATATTCTTCACTCTCATATAAAGTTCCTTTTACTTCTACAAATTTTGCATCTCCAGTTTCAGATACAACGTAAACTCCTTGTTTATCATCAACCTTCAAAATAGCATTCTTAGGAACTTTTAAACCTTCTATTGACTTATATATTATATCAAATTCTTGGACTCTTGTATCATAAATTTCCACATTTTGTTCACTTATCTCTAATATAACTATGTAATTTGAACCATCTTTGTATATATCATATACATTAGCATTTATTTTTTCAATCTTACTAGATAAAATAACTTCTTGTCCTATCTCCATTTTTTTAACTTCATCATCACTACAACTTATAGCTACATACTGTTTTGAATTATTAATAACCCTAGCTACAGGTTCTCCCTTTTTTACAATTGTATCCTTTTCTATATCCATGTATTTACTTTCTATGCTTTCTATATCCATTGTTTTTATTTCGCTAATTTTATCAAAGTTAAAATTATCTTCATTGCCATCAAACTGATAAGATATACTTCCTGAATTTTCAGCTCTAAAAGTCTCAGTATTTTTATTTATTAAATCACTAACCTCTTTTGCCTGTGATTGTTTATTTTTAAGTGATTTATCATTGAAATCACTATTTATTAAATGATTTCTATCTTTTATTAAAAAATTGATATTTTCAACTTCCTTATGTATGTCTATATTATTATCTAATATTTTTTTTTGTATCCCAAGACTTATATCACTTATATTTTTATTTATTTTTTCTACATCTGATTTGACAACTTTTGTATTCCCAACTTGTATATTTGATATATCTGTTTGTAATGAATTTAATTTTTCTTTATCTGATTTATTTACATTTTCATTATATATATAGGCTATTTGATCATCTTTCTTTACCCTTGAATCTTCTTTTACACAGTATTCTATATTTCCATCCATATTAGCATTTATCAAATATTCATCCCTTATTATTAATCCTTTCTTCTTAAAACTTTCTTGTATGGTTTGATTTTCTAACACTAAAGTATCTATATTATTCTTCATTACCATAATAATCACATTTGAAACTATATAAATTAATATACACCCTAAAATTATTTTATTATACTTTAATTTTACCCTCTTCAATCTTTATCCCCCTAACATAAATTACTGCATACTATATTTATTTCTTCAATTAAAATTCAACTCCTTCTTATATTGAATTTAACTAAAAATGAATTACTTATAAATAACTTACTTTATCTAAATTTATATTCATTTTATGTTTTCATCTTTATTAACAATCAAAAGCATATATTTGGAATTATATTTGGAACTTTTTCACATAAAAAGGCGCATACTATATAGTATGCGCCCATCTTTTTATAAAATAATAGTTATTATATTTGAACAACCATCATTGATTATTTTTTGTAAAGTTTTTTGTATCTTAAATCTTACGTCTTCTGGCATCATATACAACTTACTTTGTAGTTGATCTTTAACAAGATCATGTAATGATTTTCCAAATAAATTATATTCCCATATTTCATTTGGATTTTCTTCAAATCCTTTTAAAAGACTTTCTAACATTTCTTTACCTTGTTGTTCTGTTCCTACTCCTGGAGATATTTCTGTTGAAATATCAGCTTTAATCATATGAATAGATCCAGCCTTAGCTCTCAACCTTACCCCGTATTGTTTCCCTTGCTTTACTATTTCTGGAACATCTAATGTTAACTCATCTATTGTAGGAGCTACTAATCCATATCCTTTTTCTCTAACATCTATTAACGCCTGCTCTACTTTTTCATATTCTGTATTGACTCTAGATAGTCTAGTTACTAAGTTTAGTAACTCATACTCTCCATCTATTTTAAACCCACTCTTCTCTTCCAATACATTATAGAATAAATCTTTTTTAGTTCCTAAATTTATACTTATTACCCCTTCTCCTAACTCAACATTATCAACTTGGGTTTCTTCTAAGAAATCTAACTCCTCAAATCCATCTATAATATTATTTACATCTCTTATAACCCCAACATCATTTATACTCTGCTTTATTGCACATATTATATTATTCTTTATCCAATGATTCTTTTCTAACCCTTCTATCCACTTAGGGAAGTTTATATTTATTTCATTAACAGGAAAATCATACAACACATTTTCCATAACTTCTTCTATGTCTTCTTCATCCATAGCTAAAACATTTAATGGTATTACTGGTTTATCATATTTTTCTTCTAATTCTCTTTTTAATTCTAAAGTTTCTTCAGCGTATGGATCTAGAGTATTTAAAACTATTACAAATGGTTTTCTCAATTCATTTAACTCATTGATAACTCTTTCTTCAGGTATAGAATATCCATGTCTATCTATGCCTGTAACACTTCCATCTGTAGTTATTACAATACCTATAGTAGAGTGGTCTCTTATAACTTTTTTAGTTCCTATTTCTGCGGCTTTTTCAAAAGTCATAGCTTCATTTGACCATGGAGTAGATACTAGTCTTTGCTTTCCATCTTCCTCATGTCCTAAAACGCCATCAACTATGTACCCTACACAATCTACCATTCTAACTTTCATTGAAACATTTTCTTTAATTTTTATTTCTACTCCATCTGCTGGAACAAATTTAGGCTCAACTGTCATTATAGTCTTACCTGAACCACTTTGAGGTATTTCATCTTGTGTTCTTTCTCTCTTAAATTCATTTTCTATATTAGGTAAAACTAACAACTCCATGAATTTTCTTATAAAAGTAGACTTACCTGTTCTAACAGGACCAACTACACCTATATAGATATCCCCCTGAGTTCTTTTTGCTATATCTTCATATATATTATTCATCTATAACCCTCCTGCATACAAATTCTTAATAAAGTATATTTGAATAATAGGATTAATATTACAAAAAGAAAAAAAAACTAGATTTAAATATCTAGTTTTTCTTTAACTACCTCTTCAACTTCGTGAGTTCGATTTCTCATCATTAACTCATCTACTACTTTATCTGTATCTGATCCGTTATGTAGGACAGAATAAATAGCATTAGTTATAGGCATTTCTATATTCAATTCTTTAGCAACTTCATAAGCAACTTCAGTCGCTGTAATTCCTTCAACAACCATTTTAACTTCTTTTAGCGTTTCATCTAAGCTCTTACCTTGCCCTATAAGAATACCAGCTCTTCTATTTCTACTGTGCATACTTGTGCAAGTAACTATTAGATCTCCTATTCCTGATAGTCCTGAAAAAGTAGATGCTTTTGCGCCTAATGCAACTCCTAATCTACTTATTTCTCTTATTCCTCTAGTCATAAGAGCTGCTTTAGCATTGTCTCCATATCCTAATCCATCGCATATTCCAGCTCCAAATGCTATTATATTTTTTAAAGCTCCACCAAGCTCAACTCCAACAACATCTGGATTTGTATATACTCTAAATTTAGGACTCATAAATATGTCTTGTACTTTTTCTGAAGCTGTTAAATCTTTTGATGCTACAACAACAGTAGTCGGTATATCTCTTGATACCTCTTCCGCATGAGATGGTCCAGATAAAACTACATATTTACATTCTGGCAATTCTGTTTCACATACTTGTGATAACCTTAATCCTGTTCCTTTTTCTAAACCTTTTGCAACGTCAACTAATATTTGATTAGATTTTACAAATGGCTTTATTTGCTTACATATACTTCTTACAGCTTGAGAAGGAACTGCCAATACTATAATAGAACTATTATTTACAGCTTCTTCTAATTCAGTTGTAACACTTATATTTTCAGGTATATTTACTCCAGGAAGATAATCTTTGTTTTCTCTAGTTTGATTTATATTTTTAGACTGTTCTTCGTTTAAAGTCCACATTGAAACATCGTAGCCTTTTTTAGCTACCACAAGAGCTAATGCAGTTCCCCAACTTCCAGCTCCTAATACACAAATTTTTTCCATAGAAACACCACCTAAATACAATTAAAGTATTATTTTTTTTCACCTATTTTTCTTTCCGTTCCATTTATCAGTCTCTTTATGTTTTCTTTATGTTTATAAGCTACTGATGCAGATAAAAATAGTGTAACAGCTACACCTTTGTAGTTTCCTATAAATAGCATTATTATAGGAGATGTACATATACTAAGCACAGATCCTAGCGAAACATACTTAGTTACATATACAATTAATATAAAAAATGCAAAACAGCTTAAAGCTATAATTGGATTAATTGCTATCATTGCACCTAAAGATGTAGCAACACCTTTCCCGCCTCTGAATCCTAAAAACACTGGCCAATTATGTCCTATTACAACAAATACAACAGCTATATATGCTGAATTAATCATATCCATATGAGTCACATATGCTATTAATCTAGCAATAAGAACTGCTGCGACACCTTTAAGTAAATCGCCTAAAAAAGTCAATGCTCCAGCTTTTTTGCCTAAAGTTCTTAATACATTTGTTGATCCTGCATTTCCTGAACCTTGGGTTCTTATATCAACACCCATCATTTTTTTTGCAATAATATATGAAGTTGATATGCTTCCTATACAATAGGAAATAATAACTATAATTAGGTAATTTATCATATTCATCCCCCTAATTTCTATCTTCTCTTTTCTCTATATTCAAATCTAACAGGCGTACCTTCAAATCCAAAGTTTTCTCTTATTTTATTTTCAAGATATCTTTGATATGAGAAGTGAGTAAGGCTCTTATCATTTATAAATAAAGTAAACTTAGGTGGTTGTGTTCCTGTCTGAGATCCATAGTATATTTTTAATCTCTTTCCTTTATCTGAAGGTGGTTGATTAAGAAGTACAGCTTCTCCTATTACATCATTTAATGTTGATGTTGGAACTCTCTTAGCATGTTCTTCAGCTAAAAATACTACTGATTCTAATATTTTATTCATTCTTTGATTAGTTTTAGCAGATACGAAAACTATAGGTGCATATGCCATGAACGGGAACTTATCTCTTATTTCTTTAGTGTATAAACTCATCGTTTTATCATTTTTTTCTATTAAGTCCCACTTATTTATTACAAATAAACAAGCTTTACCTTCATCATGTGCAATACCTGCAACCTTAGTATCTTGCTCTGTAACACCTTGTTCAGCATCTATTACTATAAGTACTACATCTGCTCTATCAACAGCACTCATAGCTCTTATTACACTATATTTTTCTACATTCTCATATATTTTACTTTTTCTTCTTAATCCTGCTGTATCTATTAAAAGGAATTTATGATCTCCCTTTTCTAAGTAAGTATCTATTGCATCTCTAGTTGTTCCTGCTATAGGACTTACTATAACTCTATCTTCTCCTAGCATATTGTTTAATATAGAAGACTTTCCAGCATTAGGCTTACCTGTTATTGCTACTCTTATTATATCTTCGTCATACTCTGTGTCTAATCCTTCTGGGAAATTAGCTACAACTTCATCAAGTAAATCTCCAAGCCCCATACTATTTGCACTAGATATTCCAAATGGAGTTCCTAGTCCTAATTCATAAAAATCATATACATTGTCAAATTGACTTTGGCTATCAATTTTATTTACAACTAGTATAACTGGTGTTTTTGTTTTTCTAAGCATTTGTGCTACTTCTCTATCTGCTGCTGTAAGTCCTGCTTTCCCATCAACAACAAACATTATAACATGAGCCATATCCATAGCAAGCATAGCTTGATTTCTCATTTGAGATAATATTATGTCATCACTATTTGGCTCTATACCACCTGTATCAATAAGTGTGAAATATTTATTCAACCATTCAACCTCTGTGAATATTCTATCTCTTGTTACTCCTGGAGTATCTTCAACTATTGAAATTCTTTTTCCTGCTAACTTATTAAATAATGTTGATTTTCCAACATTAGGTCTTCCTACTACTGCAACTACTGGTCTATTATCGTTCATAATAATCTCCCTTCTTATTTTAATATCTTGTCAACAAAGTCTTTACCTTCATTTAAGCAAGGTATGACTTCAATATCCATAATGTCTTTTAACTCTTGTAAAGTCATATTATCTAAGAATATTTCCTCATCTGCTTTTAACATACTTCTTGGTATATATAAAGTTTGTCCTAGATCTTTATCCTTAAGTTGGTCTATTATATCTGTAGCTGTTATTAGTCCAGATACAGTTATCGTATCCCCAAAGAAATTATTTATTATTTTGTATACTTCTATTTCTACATTTGGACATTTTTCCATTACACACTTTGCCATATCATTCATAAAGTTATATGCCGAATGCCCTGTAGCTATAGATATTTTTTTGCTAATATTTGATTTATCGTTAGGTATATTTTTCAAGTAATCTTTTATTTCTCTTTCAAGTTTACTTATCATACCTACTCCATTTTCAAATTGTATAAAACCTTCATACTCATCATATTCTAATAACTGCTTATTGGCAATCATATAAAATTCATCAGATAAAAATATAAATCTAGTTCCTATTTCTTTAAGGTACTTATTTTGTAATTTATGAACTAAATCAATAGTTTCACTTGCTGTATTTTCATTAAATATATCTAAATTTGGAAGGTGATCTCTATGTTTAGTTATTCCTACCGGAACAGCTGCCGCACTATTTACATATGGATATAACTTTGTTAAATCTGATACAGTTCTCTCTAATTCTTCTTTATCATTATATCCTGGACATAAAACAATTTGACAGTTCATTTGTATCTGCGCATCAGCTAATCTTTTCATTATTTCATATAATCTACCTGCAAACTTATTTTTTATCATAGTTTGTCTAAGTTCTGGATTAGTAGTGTGTACAGATATATTTATAGGGCTTATCCTATATTTAATTATATTATCTATATCCTCTTCACTCATATTCGTAAGAGTTACAAAATTTCCTTGTAAAAACGATAATCTTGAATCATCATCTTTAAAGTAAAGCGTCTCCCTCATTCCTTTTGGTAGTTGATCTATAAAACAAAATACGCATTTATTTCTACAACTTTTAGCTTTATCTATTATAGGATTAGTAAATTCTATACCTAAATCCTCATCATATTCTTTTTCTATCTCATATACATAAATTTCATTGTTTTTCTTCTTTATCTCAACTTCTAAGTACTCATCACTTAACAAGAATCTATATTCTATTATATCATGTATAGGTTGATCATTTATAGAAATCAGTAAGTCTCCAACTTCTATACCTAATTCTTGTGCAATACTGTCTTTATATACTTTACTTATTATATTATTTATGTTTTTTACATTTACTTCCATAAATTTCACCACTTTTCATTTTAAGTACATCACATTATATTAACACGTTTTATTTAAAATAGTCAATAAAAAGGTACCATTAACGGTACCTTTAATGCCTTACTATTATTAGAGTTCCATGTAATACGTCATGTACCATGCCACCCATAGTTTTAGATATTATCAAAGCTCTATCTTGTAATTCTTTTTCATTTTCTACATAAAACACAGGAAAGTTAGAAGATTTCATATCTTTATTTATAGTTACTATAGCTAGTGTGGCATCAGTTATACTTACATTCATATTTCACACCCCTTTTTAATTTTTTATAGTAAATCTTTTTAATGCCCAGTTTTTCCCTCTAGAACTCTCTATTATAGGAGTGCTTTTTACAGCTGCAATTAATTTATTTATATCTTTTTCTATAGGTATATAAGGCATTAGTAAACTTTCATTTTTAGGGTTTCTTCTTAAAAGAGGTATAAAGTCTGGTTCATCAGGAGTTCTCATTATCCCTAACCTAGAATAAGCTATGTTTGCTATAGTTTGTCTTTGTCCAGGATTTAAAATTATTCCACTATTTGTGTAACTTCCATCCTTAGGTATTATTTCTACAGCTAATCCATAGTCTAAATATCTCTGTCTAGATGACTCTAATCCTATATTTGAAATTACAACATCATTAACTTTTAATAAAGGTCCATCAAATGATATTTTAGCAGGAACTACTTCTGCAATAGCACCTATGCTCTCTCTTACAAATAATTTTTTAAATATAAGTGCTAATGCTATTCCTGCTATAGAACCTAAAAATATACTTCCGCTTTCATTTAAATATAACTCCGTTTTCGCGAGATGATAAACAGAAGATGTTGTAAGTGCTGTAAGTATGCATGTATAGCTTCTTACTTCATATGTCAAAGCTATTTCTTCTATAAAACCTCCTCCTCGCTTTACTAAAAGTGAATCTTCCATATCATTTAACACATTTCGTTTGCTATGTCTAACTTGTCTGAATTGACTTGCAGCTAGAGATAAAAAAGTTATAGATGTATATGATTTTTTAATTAATGCTGGAACTAACATAGCTCCTAACGCTGAACCTATAACTGCCAATACAATTTGTGACACTAACATATTAGGTTGCGTTGGATACTGTTTTCTATCATTTTTCAATGTTATAATCCTAGAAATAATACCTATCGCAATTCCAATCAAGAAAATACCTTTCATAAATTACACCTCTTATAATTCTTTGTTTTATTTGCTTTTCGCATATGCATTATTATTGCCTTTTGAACTATCTAGTATAGGTGTGCTTTTTATTGCCTCTACAGTTAAAGCTATGTCTTTTACTAATGGTATAAATCCAAAATTAACCGAGTTGTCACTTGGATTTGTTCTAGCTATAGGAGAAAATTCTGGTTCATCTACATCTTTATCTATACCCATATGTGTATACACATTGTAAAGCATTGCTTGTTGTTGTGCTGGGTCTCCAATTATTCCTGCAGATACTAAATCCTTTGGCACAACTTTTAAACCTATACCCTTTTTAAGATACTTATTTCTCGAGTTTTCTAACCCTATATTGGTTATAACAACTCCACCAACTTTTAATAATGGTCCATCAAATTCTATCGGAACTATCTCAACATCTACTATATCTTCTAAACTTTTATTTGCTAATATTTTTTTGAATATGTAAGCAACTATTCCCGTTGCTATAATTGATCCTAAAACACACATAATAAAGTTTAATTTCAAAATATTATTGCCTAATATAAATGCAATAGATGCCGCTAGAGATGAGAATATACTTAAATAATTTCTAACCTCATAATTTTTAGAAACATCATGAATGTAAGTTATCCCTTTTCCAACTAGTTCATTTGGTTCTATATTAGATAAAGTAAGTTCTTCTTCACTCGCAACTTCTTGGAATTGTTGTATTCCTACAGATAAAAAAGTTAATGCTGCAAATTCTTGATCTAATAATGCAGGAAATGCTATTGCTCCAAGTGCTGATGCAATAAAAGATAATATTAATTGTTCTATATAATCTTGTGGTAATGTAGGTTGTTGTTTGTTTATTATCCTTAAAACTATAAGTCTTGATAATACCCCCAAAACTAAAGCTACCCCAAATGCACGCCTAAATAATGTAGCATCATCCATTTTTAATCCTCCTTTTTATTTTTGCTACATTTATTTTGCTCAAAAAAACAAAAAAAATTTCCTTAATCAAGGAAATTTTTTTTAGGTATAGTAACTATAAATTCAGTTCCTACATTTAATTCACTTTTAACATCTATGTTTCCATTTAAAGATTTAACGATATGCTTAACTATAGCTAATCCCAATCCTGTTCCACCCACATCTCTACTTCTAGCTTTATCCACTCTATAAAATCTTTCAAAAATCCTTAAAGTATCGTCTTTTGGTATTCCAATTCCATTATCTTTTATTTTTATAACTATATTTTTTTCATCTTGATATATTATAGTTTCTACAAATCCTCCATCAGAAGTATATTTAATAGCATTATCTATTAAATTTAAAAATATTTGCTTTATATAGTCTCTATTTGAGTCAATTTCAAGCTCCTCATCTTCAATTTTATACTTTAATTCTATATGTTTTGATCTTGCAGAATTTATAGTTAGCTCATATACTTCTTTAAATATATTTGATAAATTTATTTTTTCATTACATATAGTATCTTTATTTTCTATAAATGAAAGAAGTAAAATATCATCTATAAGTCTTTTTAATCTATCAGATTCATTTTCAATTATACCTAAAAATCTATCTCTAGTTTTATAGTCTATATTTTCATTTATCCTCAATGTTTCTACAAACCCACTTATAGACGTTAGTGGAGTTTTTAATTCATGTGTAACATTTGCTACAAAATCACTTCTCATGTTTTCTAATCTTACTCGTTCTGTAATATTTTCTATATTTATTATAGATCCAATTATAACATTTTTACTACTTTGAAGGTAAATTGGATCTAATTTAATGTTATATACAATTTCTTCATCATTAGTAATTTGCTTCATTTTTGTTTTTTTAGATCCTATAAACCTAGATATCTCTCTTAATATGGTTTCATCTTTTATTACGTGATTTATATTCTTTCCTTCTATCAATTCTTTTTTTGAGGTCTTTATTATATTCTTTCCCTCTTCATTTATCAGTAAAACATTTCCATTTATATCTATAGCTAAAATACCATGCGATATACTTTTTACAATAGATTTAAGTTGTAAATTTTTATATTCAACTTCTTGTATAGTCGTGTCTATTGTGTCTATCATATAATTAAAATTGTCAACTAACTCTCCTAGTTCTCCTTTTGCAGAGATGTTTATCTTGGAATGAAATTCTTTATTACTTATTTTTTTAGATACAGATATAAACTCTTTTAAGTAATTTCTTAGATTCATAGCATATCTTATTGATATTATAGAAACTATAATAGATATTAAAACAACGAAAAAATATATACTGCTATTTGTCATATTAAAATGCTCCTTAATCTATTTTATATCCAATTCCTCGAATAGTTTCTATGTACTTTTCATCTTCATTAATTCCTTCAATTTTCTTTCTTAGATATCTTATATGAACATCTACCGTTCTAGTTTCACCATAATATTCATATCCCCATATCTTATCTAAAAGGTAATTTCTAGATAAGACTTTACCTTTATTTTGTAATAATAACCTTAATAATTCAAATTCTTTAAGTGTTAAATCTATTTTTTCTTCACCTTTAAGAACTTCATGTTTTTGTAAATTTACAGTTAAATTTCCAACTCTTAACATAGTTTTTTCAGGTTCAGAGTTATTTACATTATACCTTCTTAAAACTGAATTGCTTCTAGCTAATAATTCTTTGATGCTAAATGGCTTAGTTATATAGTCATCTGCCCCTGCATCTAATCCTTCTATTTTGTCATTTTCTATATTTTTAGCTGTTAACATTATTACAGGTATATTTTTCAAATCTTTATCACTTCTTATTTTCTTTAAAAGTTCTATACCACTTATATTCGGCAACATCCAATCTAGTAAAATCAAATCAGGGCTAATCTCCTTAGCTTTAATAAATCCATCAAATCCATCATATGATGAATGTACCTCGTAATCCATAGTTTCTAAATTAAATTTAAGAAGTTCAACAATATGTTTTTCATCATCTATAACTAAAACCTTAGTTTTCATCTTAAGTTAGCTCCTCTCTACTTTATTTCAAGTATCATACCTAGTCTCTTTGTTGTTTGATTGTGCTTTCTATAAGAATGAAATTCATCACTATTACAACTTGTGCAAATATTTAAGTTGATTATATTTTCTTCTTTTACACCACAACTCTTTAGTACTAGTTCATTTACTTTCCATAAATCCAGATAATACTTGTCTTCTTTAATTATATAGAACTTTTCATCTTTATTTGTAATGATTGTGTTAAATTTTTCAATTAAATCTTTAGAAACTTCATAGCAGCAAGGTCCTATTGAAGGTCCTAACACACAAACTAATTCACTAGGATTTGTATCATATAGTTTTTTCATAGTTTTTATTGCATTTTCAGAAATTTTAGAATATGTACCCCTCCAACCTGCGTGACACAATGCTACAGCTTCTTTATTAGGATCCATAATTGCAATTGGAACACAATCTGCAACAAAAATTAATAATGGAATATTTTTTAAATTTGTAACTAATGCATCTCCTTCTTTGATCTTCCCTATATCATCTTTACTTACTATATTCACTATATCTGAATGAGTTTGTTTATTGTTTGTTAAGTTTTCAAAATTCATTTTTAACTCTTTACAAATATTTTTTCTATCTTCTTTAGATGCCATATCTACTTTAATATTTGTAAATGCTAAATTTGCAAAGTTACATTTTTTATTTGCATCTTCAAATCTTATGTAATTATTCATTGTATCATCTCTTCTCCATTATTATGTTTTTTAATTCTTTTACAAATGTATTTATATCTTTAAATTGTCTGTATACTGATGCAAATCTAACATATGCAACTTCATCCATATCTTTTAATTTATCCATAACCATTTCACCAATTTTTTTACTTTCAATTTCAGATATGTAACCTTTATTTATGTCATTTTCTATATATTGTACTATATCTTCTATTTGTTCTATAGATACTGGTCTTTTCTCTGAGGACTTTAATATTCCATTTTTTATTTTACTTCTATCAAAATATTCTCTACTATTATCTTTTTTTATAACCATTATAGGTGTTAATTCTATCTTTTCATATGTTGTAAATCTTTTTTTACATGATTCACACTCTCTTCTTCTTCTTATAGATTGACTATCTGTATGTCTTGAATCTATTACTTTTGATTCTTTATAGTTGCAGTAAGGACATAACAAGTCTATCCCTCCTTTTCATCCTGTCTTTATATATTAAATTCATCTAAACTGTGATCTTGACCTTGATTAACTATTATAGTATCACATCCTATTTTTATTATATCATTCCAAAAAACTACTTGTCCTTCAGAATTTCGCGAAAATAAATTCATACTTCCATCACCTATTATCGAAAATGATACTATCTTACCTTCATTTACATCCATATCTATATCTGTTATAAAACCCATTCTTTTGCCATTCTTTACATTTATTACTTCTTTATCCATTATATCAGAAATTCTAATCATATTATAATCTACCTCCCCTTAAAAATAAATATGTATAAGAATAAAAAAAAATGACCTTCTTGGCCATTTTTTAATTATTTTTTAATTCTATCATTTTTATAAATTTATCAACAAGCTCTGGATCAAACTGAGAACCAGCACATCGTTTAAGTTCTTCTATCGCATCCGCATGTCCTCTTCTGACATTATACGGTCTATGCGACGTTATAGCATCAAAGCTATCAGCTATAGATATAACCCTTGCTAAATATGGTATATCTTCTCCAGACAACTTATCTGGGTATCCTCTTCCATCATACCTTTCATGATGATGTTTTATAAGAGGAAGTAGTTCTTCAAATGATTTTATATGTTTTATTAATTCTACACCTAGAGTTGGATGTTGCTTTAACATTTCATATTCAGAATCAGTGAGCTTCTCTTTTTTATTTAATACTTCTTCTGGAATTTCTACTTTCCCTATATCGTGAAGATATGCTGCAAGCTTTAAATTAAGCTTATCTTTTTCATTTAGCTCTAAGTAATTAGCAAACCATCCTAAATATATTACCACTCTTTCTGTATGTCCATAAGTATATCTATCTTTTTTGTTTATCATATTTATAAATCGTTTTAAAGATTTCCCTGTTTCTTCATCTATGTATATATGATCCGCTATTTCTTCTAGCACACTGTAATATACTTCTACTCTATTTTTATTCAATGATTTTGCTCTATATAATGCATCGTCCGCCGTATTTATAAACTGGTGTTTATTGTTAGCTCTTAATGGATAAGATGATACGCCTATAGATATAGTCATATTATGATTCGGTTGGCTTTCTTGTCCATAAAAATAGGTTTGTTCTATACTTACTCTTATTCGCTCTCCTACCTTTACAGCATCCTCTTCATTAGTATCTGGAAGTATGACTGCAAACTCTTCCCCACCATACCTTGCCACAACATCATTTTCTCTTATACTTGATTTTAATATATTTCCAATTTCTTTTAATAATAAATCTCCAGCTTGATGCCCATTTATATCATTATAGTTTTTAAAATAATCTATATCCATAAATAACAAGGATACAGACGTTTTATTTTCATCAGCTAATTCCATTATATTTTCTAAAGATTCTTGAAAATATCTATGGTTGTAAAGACCCGTAAGTTCATCTACATTAGCTAGTATTTGTAATTCATGACTATGTTCTTTTTCAATATTCACATACATCCCAAGTATCCACGATGTAACTAAAAATGCACTTACTATTACTATATCTATTTGAAAATAACCAGTAAGTAATTCTTTTCCTACTTCACCAAATCCACTTCCAAAATATATAGATATTATATCTACTCCATATATTAACATAGAGCATATTATAGAAACATATATAGCATAATTCCTTCCAAATTGTATAGAAGATATTATAATTATAAAAATATATAAAAATTTATAAGGACTATTTTCTTTTCCTGTAGCTATTATAATAACCGTACAAATTAACATTAGTAAAATAGTTTCTATATTATCTCTCGGTTTAGCTATATCATTTCTTATTTTATATTGTCTTTTTGATAACCACATAAAGTATACTATACTTAGTGATGCTATAGATACAGTATATACAGTTACTATAATGTAATTTAAACTATTCATATTTTTACGCGAACTTATCATAGCTACGATACCTAAAAGAATATATATAACTTTTATTATAGCTAACATCTCAAATATTTTTTTATTTCTTATACTTTCAAATTCATTCATTATTTTCACCTAATCTTTTGTAATAATCAATAAACCACGAGGAATATACCTCATGGTTTATATTTATTATTCTTCTCTCATTGATTTTGGCATCTCTGGTTCAAAAAACATCAAAGAACACATAGTGCTTGCTCCATTTCCTAAAGATATGGCAAAATCTGAAAATAAATTTGCTAAAAAGTTCATAACTAAACCCCCTATATATTTTTATATGTAAGAATACTATCTAATTTTAAAATAGTATATTCTCCAAACTTAGTTAAGGCTATGCATTGCAATACAATTCCCAATTCTACACAATATATATAATTTATAAAATTGTAATCTATAAGATTTTCAAACATACATAATATAAATATTGCTATTAATATATAATATAAGTTGAGAGTTATAAATAATTTTTTTCTTAATTTTTTTCTTATAGATTCCTTTTTCAATGGTTTATTTTTAGTTCCTACAGGAGCTTTTTTATAAAAAACAAAATAGCATGTACTTAATATTAATGCACTAAATATTATTAAATTTTTTAAATCACTATATCTTCCAAAAATCAAACTTATATATGTAAATATTATTGATGTTATAACCCCTATTATCAAACACCTATTTGGAGATGTTGCATGAACTCCTCCAGAACACCTTTTTAAACTCGAAGCAACTAAAGATATTAATAAAATTTCATTTAATTTACCTATTAATACACCTACTATAATAGTAATTATTATAGATACTAAAGTGTGAATAGCCATAAACAACCCATAGTTAATAACTTCGATTTCATCTTTACTCTTATTAGCTTTATTTCCTATTTTATTTGAAATATTATAGGAAACCTTTTCTATAACAGACATATTTTTTCCCCTATTTTAATTATATTAATGGTTCTTGCTTAATTTTTTAGTTATTCTATTTAAAATTACAACTAATATAATAAATATTAATAATGATGGTAGTGTTAATAATGCACTTGATATCCTTGTATTATCTGTCAATACTTCAGTAGGAACACCCATAATATTATTAATAATTAACATGTATATTCCTTCACTCATAGCTAAACATACAAATATCTTTGATATAGTTAATATAGTATTTATTATATCTTGATTCTTCAACTTATATAAAATAATGCCTAACGCAAACATACTTAAAACAGTATGTATTCCAAAACTTATAGGCAACATTCTTATACAAGTTAAAACAGTTAAATATAAAATAGACTGTTTAAGCATCTCTTTAAAGTTTAACTTTATGCCTAGTAATATATAACTTGCTAATATTAATAATGCACATTCTGGAAAACTTCTTATTATAATATAAGATAATGACGAGCTTAACATTTAATTCTCCTTCTTTGTTTAGATAATTCATTATAAATTATAACACCTTTTACATTTTTTTACAATTAATATGAGTTTTCAATTAAGTAAAAAAAATATGCAAAAGCATTGTTGCTTTTGCATAAAATATCATATATATTTTCTCATATTTTTAAGTGCATTTTTTTCTATTCTAGAAACTTGTGCTTGAGAAATTCCAATTTCATCAGCAACTTCAATTTGAGTTCTTCCCTTGTAAAATCTCAAATCTAAAACCAACTTTTCTCGTCCATTTAATTTTTTTATAGCTTCTTTAAGTGCTATTTCTTGCAACCAGTTTTCATCTGTATCTTTTTTATCTTGAACCTGGTCCATTACGAAAATTGCATCTCCATTATCTTGATAAACTGGATCAAACAATGATATAGGATCTTGTATAGCATCTAAAGCCATAACTACATCCTCTACCTCTAGCTCTAATTCTTTAGCTATTTCAGAAACAGTCGGTTCTTTAGAGTTAGATCTTACTAACCTTTCTCTAACCTGAAGCGCTTTGTATGCAATATCTTTTAAGGATCTACTTACTCTTATAGGGTTATTGTCTCTTAGATATCTTCTTATCTCACCTATAATCATAGGGACTGCATAAGTTGAAAATCTTACATTTTGACTTAAGTCAAAATTATCAATTGCTTTTATAAGTCCTATACAACCTATTTGAAATAAATCATCAATATTTTCCCCTCTATTGTTAAACTTTTGAATTACACTTAGTACCAATCTTAAATTTCCTCTTACAAACTCTTGTCTCGCTACGTCATCTCCATCTTTTATCTTAATAAGAAGTTCCGTCATTTGATTATTTTTAAGAATTGGTAACTCAGAGGTATTTACTCCACAGATTTCAACTTTGTTTATTTGCATTTTTCTCAGTCCTCTCTTAAAAAGTATTTCTTATACAATTATTTACAGATAGTATATTTTTATACTTTTTAAGAGGAATTATTTATATACTATACAAATTTTTTCATTTCTTTTTTTAGCCTTGATATTATTTTTTTCTCTAATCTTGATATGTATGATTGAGATATTCCTAGCATTGTAGCTACTTCTTTTTGAGTTCTTTCATCACCTTTAGTCGATAATCCAAATCTCAATTCCATAATTTGTTTTTCCCTATCTGATAGGATATCAAGTGCCATAACTAATAAATCCTTATCTATCTCTTCTTCTATAACTTTATATATTTCATCATTTTCTGTGCCTAAAATATCAGATAATAATAACTCATTGCCGTCTAAATCTACATTTAACGGTTCATCAAATGAAACTTCTGATTTTTTCTTATTATTTTTTCTTAAATACATCAATATTTCATTTTCTATACATCTAGATGCATACGTTGCTAATTTTATATTTTTATTTAATTTAAATGTATTTACAGCCTTTATTAATCCTATTGTGCCTATAGATATTAAATCTTCAACATCAATCCCTGTATTTTCAAACTTTCTTGATATGTACACAACTAATCTAAGATTTCTTTCTATCAAAATAGTTTTAATGCTCTCATCATTTTCTAAGTTTTGTAATAATTCTGCTTCCTCTTTACTAGAAAGAGGTGGTGGCAAAATATTGACACCTCCTAAATAATATAATCCTTTTGGTTTTAATAACCCTAACTTAGATAAAACGCTAAAGATGTAACTTATAACTTTTGTTTTTAATCGTACTAATATTTTCAATAAACTCTCCCCCTTTGAATTTATATACTAACTAGCAATTGTGGATTTAAAATAGCACTATATCCATCTTCATTAAAATTTGAAAGCCCTAAAATTACATTAGGTATTTTATGACCATCAACATGTACATAATCTGACTTTATCCCTATGACTAAATTTTCATCATTGATTTGCTTTACAGGTATAAGTCTAATTCTATATGATATATTTTCATCTACATCTTCTATAATTTTATTTATTGTAGTCATATTTATATTTTTAAAATCTAACTTTTGGAATTCTTCTGGTAAAATTTCATATAATTTATTAGCGCTTATAATTACTACTTCCTGTTTAGTTATAGGGTCTTTTAGTAAATTACCTGTATCTACTAAAGCTTTTAATTCTACTTCATTTTCATTTATGCATATCTTTATATCTTTTTTCATACTACTCATGTATTTCAACTCTTTTATGTCGTTATAAATATATTTAAGAATAATTCCACTTATGTAAGATACTAAAATTATAAAAGATATGGTCATATGTGTAGTTCCTGTAAAATATATTATAAAAAAAGAACTGCCTGCTATGAATATATTAACAAAATAAAATACTAATAAAATCCGTATATATTCTTGAAAAGTTTGATATTGAAAGGTAATTTTAGCAACTATTAATATCACTAGTATTTTCATAGGCAATGTAAACATCAAACTTAGATTAGGAAATAAATATGCAATAGAATATGCCATACCTAATATAGCTCCACTCCATTTTTTCTTATTAGTAGTATAGTTTTTAGTCAGAATAGCTGTACAGCTTATTATAATATAATTTATTAGTAAGTTCTCAATTGCATAATACTCGACATACACCATCATCCCCCCTTAAACATTTAACTATATTATAATTTAAAGTATGTGAGTTTTATGTCATAATTGATAGTCGAATTGTAATTAATTTATTCTCTAATAAAACAAAAAAATGCAAAAAAAAAGAAGATAAGATTATCTTCTTCTTCTTAAAAATGTTGGTATTTCCATATCATCATTTTCTATATATGATGAACTTGTGCTTTGCTTAGCAACAGGCTCTTCTTCTTTTTTAGCTTCTTGCATAACTGGTCTTTGAGCTTCTCTATTTATATGATTATTCATATTAGGTTGTTGAAATCCTGGATTTTGATTACCAGCATTATTTCTATTAAAATCTAATTCCATATCCTGTCCATCTTCAAATCCAGTGGCTATAACAGTTATAACAAGATCATCTTTTAAATCTTCTTTTATTGTAGCTCCAAATATTATGTTAGCCTCCGAATCACAAGACTCTTGAACTAACGTAGATGCTTCATTTATTTCAAATAGACCTAAATTAGCTCCGCCTGTTATGTTAAGTAAAACACCCTTAGCTCCTTTAATCGATGTCTCTAATAATGGTGATTGTATAGCTTGAGTTGCAGCTTCTATCGCTCTATTCTCACCTTGAGCTTTCCCCATTCCCATATGAGCTAGCCCTTTTTCTTTCATTATAGACTGAACATCTGCAAAGTCTAAGTTTATTAGTCCAGGTGCAGCGATAAGATCAGATATTGATTCTATACCTTGCTTTAATACATCATCAGCTATAGAAAATGCTTCTAACATAGATGTATTCTTTTGAACTATTTGTAATAATCTATCATTTGGTATAGTTATTAAAGTATCTACCTTAGTCTTTAATTCTTTTATACCTTGTTCTGCATTTTTCATTCTTACTTTACCTTCAAATGCAAAAGGCTTTGTTACTACTCCAACAGTAAGTATACCCATTTCTTTTGCTAATTGAGCAACTACTGGTGCAGCTCCTGTTCCTGTTCCTCCGCCCATTCCTGCAGTTACAAATACCATATCCGCACCTTCAAGGACTTTTAATATTTCCTCTTTACTTTCTTCTGCAGATTTTTTACCAACCTCTGGGTTAGCTCCTGCGCCTAGACCTCTAGTAAGTTTTTCGCCAACTTGTATTTTGTGCTCAGCTTTAGATGTATACAAAGCTTGTTTATCTGTATTAACAGCTATAAACTCAACACCTTTAAGTTCTGCTTCAACCATTCTATTGACAGCGTTGTTTCCACCGCCACCTACGCCTATTACTTTGATTTTTGCAAAGTTATCCATTTCTACGTCAAAGTTTAGCATCTATAAACCTCCTTATTTAATATTCAAAGTAAATCTATGTATTAATTATATCATTTTATATTAGCATTTTGTTAATATTTAACTAAGTTATTCCACAAAAAAGTTTATTTTCCTCTTTTTTTATTGGATAAATTAGATATAATATATCTACTTATAATTGACAATTTGTCAAATAATCTTGTTGCAAACACTAATATTGCTACATAACACATAGGAACACCTAATTTATCACCTATATAAGTTAAAAATATTGCAATCAATGTATTCCCATAAAAAACCAGTTATAAATATAATGTTATCATAATTATTGTTAAAACTAGATTTTATCGTTTCAAAATAAAATCCATTACAGCTAATATTGAACTGACATATATAAAAAGTAATACATTGTATATGTTATGGGAATATAATACTCCACTATTATTACTAATGCAATGCCTCCAATTACCTATATCATAAATATTCACCTTCTATATTTTACTTTGAAACACCTATATTATTCAAGTTTTTTATGCATGTTTTTATAAGAATTTGTAAATATATTACCTTTTTGTTCAATACTTGAAAGAATTCACCATAACTAATCCTTTATACTGACTCCTGTATCTCAAATTACCTTTCATATCAAGGAGAGTATATCGCTTGTTCTTTATTTGTTAAATCAACATTCCCATTTTTTATATTATTAGATTTTAAATCTACCAATATTTGTCTTAACTTTTTTATATTATAATCTATATTATCGTCTAACTTTATATCTATATTAATATCATCATTAGTTTTCATCTTTACATCATTTTTATTAATGTTTATCATTTCAATTTCCCTATTCATATTGTTATTTCCTAAGCACTGTAACATCAAAATCAACAAATTTTGTTTAGTTTCTCCAATTATATCAATATGTTCTTTAACTTTATTTTTTTCCAATTTAATACCTGTTATTATAGGTATATTTTCATTTGTTATTTTAGTGCTTTCAGATAAGATCAACCCATCGTTTTGTATGTATATATTATTTTTCCCTAATTTCACTATAGCATCTTCTTTATTTTCTATTATATTTATCTCTAGTTTATCTGGGATTTTACGTTTAACTTTTACGTCCTTTATATAAGCATTATTCGAGATGCTTTTTTCTATATCTTCTATATTGTATTGAAATAAATTTCCACCTAGTTTTAAATTTGATGTAGCTATAATATCTTTCTTACTTAATTTTTCATTTCCACTTAATTTAATTTCTTTCAACTCAAAAATACTACTACTAATACATATATATACGGACAATATTACCAATAGTATAAAGGAATATAGAGTTATTTTTCCTCTTTTATTTATCCTATATTTATTTTTTTTCATGTTTCACCCCTTCTCTATAAAAAACGCCCCTGACAATTTACAATTTTAGATTCACATAATTTTTATTCATACAAACAAAATCATATTTTTGCATAAAACTCCTATATATAAAATACTACTAATTTAAATAATTTCCTTTCAATTAAAGCTAAGCTGTCCAAATTTAATTTTCAAAAAAAAGAAATCGCAATAGTAACATACAACTAATTGGATTTCTTCATCATTTTTTATATTTTTTTCATCTCAGCTCCAAGGTTTTTTAATACAAATTCTATATCTTCATATCCTCTTTCAACATGATTAATATTTAAAACTTCAGTTTCACCCTCAGCAGCTAATCCTGCCAGTATCAATGCTGCCCCACCTCTTAAATCCATAGCTTTGACAACATCTCCATTTAATCTTTCTACACCTTTTATCCTGCAACTATTTTCATTTATAGTCTTTATATTTGCCCCCATTTTTATAAGTTCACTACAATGCATGAATCTATTTTCAAAAATAGTTTCTTGAAGTATACTTTGACCTTTAGCAAAACAAAGTAGAGTCATCATTTGCGACTGCATGTCTGTTGGAAATCCAGGATGTGGATATGTTTTTATAATATCTATAGGCAATATTTGTTTAGGTGGAGTCATTATTAATCCATTATTTTTATATTCAATAGTACACCCCGCATTAGATAGTTCCTTAACTATAGGATCCATATGCGCTCTTATAACACGATCTACCTCTAGGACACCACCAGTTATAGCACTTGCTATCATATAAGTCCCTATAGCTATCCTATCAGGTATTATCGTATGACTTGCAGCCATTAACTTATCAACACCTTCAATTTTTATACAATTTGTTCCTGCTCCTTTAACTTTTGCTCCCATAGAGTTTAAAAATTGTTGCAAGTCTTCTATTTCTGGTTCTCTAGCAGCATTATTTATGATTGTCGTTCCTTTTGCTTTAACTGCAGCAAGCATCGCATTTTCTGTTGCTCCGACACTAGGAAAAGATAAATTTATAATACTACCTTTTAATTCATCTCTATTACAATATATATATCCATCTTCCTCAGTAATATTAACTCCTAATTTTTCTAAAGCTTCCAAGTGTAAGTCAATAGGTCTTGATCCTATAGAACATCCGCCCGGATAACTTATGTTTATATCCTTAAATCTTCCTATCATAGCTCCCATTACTATTATAGATGACCTAAGCATCTTCATATATTCTTCCTTAACACTATTATTATCTATATTCGAACTATCAATATATAAAGTAGAATTTTTATATTCAACTCTACATCCTATGCTTTTTAGTATATCTATCATTACATGCACATCTGATATATTAGGAATATTGTTTATTATACTCTCAGATTCATTTAATATAGATGCAGCCATTATAGGCAGCACAGAGTTTTTAGCTCCTCTTATAGATAGCCTCCCCTCTACTTTATTGCCTCCATTAATTATATATTTTGACAAAATTATTCCCCCCTAGTAGCAAGTATTTAAGGCTAAAATATAACTTTCTTATATTTTTAATACTATGTCCTAGGGGGGAAATATGTTACTTTTTATTTTTTATTCCAATCGTTTTAACTTCTTTAGCTCCAGTTTCTATTTGATCATTTTTTTCTATCTCTGGGCTACTTACTTTTTTAATTGGTTTATTATTTCTATTATAAACTTCCATAACTTCTTTATAGATTATATCTATTGCCTCTGGCTTACCAATTTCTTTGCTTGCATTAGCCATATCCATCAGTAATTCTCTATCTCCTAATAATTTAAACACTGTATCATTTAAAGTTTCTGGAGTAAGATTTTTTTCTAATATAGCGATACCTGCACCTTTGCCTTCTACACTCTTAGCATTATATTCTTGATGATTTTCTGCTGTATATGCTTTTGGTATTATTATAGACGGCTTTCCTAATGCAGTTATTTCAGCTAATGATATAGCTCCAGCACTTCCTATAACTATATCACAGGCAGCTAACGCACTTGCCATATCCTCTAAGTAAGGGACAACTTTTTGATATGGTTTTAAATTTAAATCATTTATATCATCCATAAATCCTTGATAGAAGTTTTTACCAGTTGCATATATAAACGCTATATCTTCATTAACAAGATTTCTTATGACTAATTTCATAGAATCATTTATTTTTCTTGATCCTCCACTACCACCATAACATAAGATCATTTTTTTATCTTCTTGTATTCCTAGTTTTCTTCTAGATACATTTTTTCTAGATACAAGTATTTCTTTTCTAACTGGATTCCCTGTAAGTACTAGTTTATTTCTAGTTTCTTCTGGAAATCTTACATGAGAATCTTCAAAACTAGTTAAAACTTTAGTTACCATTTTAGCTAAAATCTTATTAGTTACACCTGGAAAAGAATTTTGTTCATGAACTATAGTAGGTACTTTACTCATAGATGAGTTAAATAATACAGGTCCGCTAACATACCCGCCTGTTCCTATAACAACATCTGGTTTGAATTTTTTTACAATTCTTCTTGATTGTTCTAATCCTTTAAATAATTTAAAAACCCTCTTAACATTATCAAAATCTATTTTTCTCTTAAATCCTTGAACTGTAACTGTTTTTAATTCATAACCATACTTAGGAACTATTTCAGACTCAATTCCTTTTTCAGTTCCAACAAAAACTATTTCAGCATCTGGATTTTCTTCTTTTATTTTATTTGCTATTGCTATTGCAGGATATACATGACCTCCTGTACCTCCGCCAGATAATAAAACTTTCATTTATTCCATCTCCTGTCTAATTCATTTTTACATGTTTAGAGACATTAAGTACTATCCCTATTGCTGCCATAAATATTATAAGCGATGTTCCTCCATAACTTATAAATGGTAGAGCTACTCCTGTAACTGGCATTGATGATGTTGCAACTGCAATATTTAATGCAGCTTGAATACCAATTTGAGCTCCTATTCCAACAACTAACATGCATGAAAATACATCAGGACATCTTATTGCAATTCTTATACATCTATAAACTAAAAATACAAATAGCATTATTACTATTGCGCAGCCTATAAGTCCTAATTCTTCACCAATTATGGCAAATATAAAATCATTTTGTGGTTCTGGTATGTAAAAATACTTTTGTCTACTCTTTCCAAGCCCAAGCCCAAATAACCCACCTGAACCTAGTGCATATAATCCTTGTATAACTTGATATCCTGAACCTAATGGATCTTTAAATGGATCTAAAAATGATGTAACACGAGCAAGTCTATAGGGTGCAGCTAAAACCATTGCACCAAACAATGCAACTCCAGCCCCAAACATAGCATATACAATTTTCATATCCATTCCTGCAACAAATATCATAACAAATGTTACTAATATTACGGTTCCTGCAGTTGATAAGTTAGGCTGCAATATTATCAATACGAAGAAAATACAAGGTATTATAAGAAGTGGTATAACTCCTTTAGTTAAAGATTTTATCTTGTCGTATTTTAATTCTATTAGTTTTGCAGTTATTATTATAGTTGCGAACTTGGCTAACTCTGCTGGTTGTATAGTTAATCCTCCAAATCCTAACCATCTTTGCGCTCCATTTAATGAAGTTCCTAATGGAGAAAGAACCAACAAAAGCAAAATAATAACTCCAATTCCTAATTTTTTAGAATTTTTATACCAAAATCTATAATTAATTTTAGACGTGAAAATCATTACAATAAATCCTAATGTTGCATAAATTACATTTCTTTTTAAAAAATAATAGGAATCATCTAGTTTAAATGTAGATTGTATAAAACTAGCACTAAAAACCATTATGATTCCTATAAATACTAACAACATAGTTGTATAAAATACAACATTATCAAAATCTGTTTTTATCCCCCTACTAACACGTTTTTTTACTATCTCTTTAGGCATTAATTAGACCTACCTCCATTCCCAGTATATATTATAACTTATATATATTTTCTTTGAAGTCTAATCCTCTCGCCTCGAAGTTTGGATACATATCCCAACTTGCACAAGCTGGTGATAATAAAACTACATCTCCTGATTCAGCTAATGTATAAGCTTTTTTAACAGCTTCTTTCATATCATTAACCTTTATTATGTTAGTGATACCTTGTTTTTTTGCACTTAATTCGATTTTATCTGCTGTTTCTCCTAATAATACTAATGCTTTTACATTTTTAGTCGCATAGCTAAGCATCTCTGTAAAGTCACTTTGCTTATCCATACCTCCAGCTATTAAAACTATCGGTCTTTCATATGAAGTTATAGCTTTTATAGTTGAGTCTGGATTAGTTCCTTTTGAGTCATTTACAAACATTACCCCATCTTTGTTTGTTACAAACTCTAATCTATGCTCTACACCTTTAAATGTTTTTAAAGTATCTTTTATGATATTTAAATCTATGTTTGATACGTAAGCCATTAAAGTAGCTGCCATAGCATTTTCTAAGTTATGATTTCCAGGTAAACTTAATTCATTTTTATTTAAGAAAATTATTTCTTCTCCGTCAATCTTTATAACTATATTATTATTTTCATCTAGATATGCACCTTGTTCTACTTTTTCTTTTTGTGAGAAAAATAAAACTTTAGCATTTGTATTATTCGCTAAACCTCTTACTGTAGAATCATCATAATTTAATATTGAAAAATCACTTGCATCTTGGTTCTTTAATATTCTTGCTTTAGCATTTATATAATTTTCCATTGTGTGATGTCTGTTTAAATGGTCTTCAGTTATATTTATTATTGTACTTACTTTAGGTTTGAAATCTTCTGTACTTTCTAACTGAAAACTACTCAATTCTGTTATAAGAAAAGATTTTTCATCTGCTAAATCTACAGTATCTATAACTGGGTTTCCTATATTACCCACTATATATGTATCTTTATTTGCTTTTTTAAATATCTCTCCAACCAAACTAGTTGTTGTTGTCTTTCCATTTGTACCTGTTATTCCTATGAATGTAGGATTGTTAGATAGCTTATATGCTAATTCTACTTCTCCAATTATTTTAATTTTTGCATTTTTTAGTTTTTGTATAAACGGTAAATCTAGAGGAACTCCTGGAGATACTATAGTTAAATCTATATTATCTACATTTTCTAAATGATGCCCTAAAATGTATTCCACACTTTCTAGATTTTCTATTTGTTTTATTATATCTTTTAATTCATCTTCTGACTTTATATCATTTACTATAATTTTTGAGCCTAACTTATCTAATTTCTTTATAGTAGATACTCCAGTCTTTGCTAGTCCTACAAGTAAGACATTTTTGTTTTTTAAGTCCATTGTTCTTACCCCCGTAAATTAGAATACTGCTATTATACCTATCCAAGCTAATACTATAGATGTTATCCAAAATACAAATATAACTTTAGTCTCAGGCCATCCACATTGTTCAAAGTGATGATGTATTGGTGCCATTTTGAATATTCTTTTCTTTCTTAGTTTATAAGATCCAACTTGAAGTATAACAGAAATTGCTTCTGCAAAATAAATACCTCCAACTATAGGTATTATTAAAACACTATTTGTAAGTACTGCAAATGATATAACAGCACCTCCTAAGGCCATAGAACCTGTGTCTCCCATAAATACCCTTGCAGGGTAAGAATTAAACCCTAAGAACCCAATACACGCTCCTATAGTAGCTGCTGCTAGTATTGCTACATCTGTATATCCATAGCTAGCTGCAAGTAACATGAAGAAAGAAGAAACTATAACAGTTACTCCTGATGCTAATCCATCTAATCCATCTGTTAAGTTAACTGCATTTACAGTACCAAGTATTATAAATACCATCACAGGAACGTATAAAGCTCCTAAGTTAAATGTAATATTTGTAAAAGGTATTATAAATTGAGTAGCACTTGGTGAATTAGTATATTGATAATATGCTAATAATGTAGCTAATGCAACTTGTAATAATAACTTTTGATATGCTTTTAACCCTAATGATCTTTTTAATTTTATTTTTAAGAAATCATCTACAAATCCTACAAATCCAAATCCTACTATGCATAAAAGTCCCATAGTCATGTCTGAACTTATTTTCATTCTAGTAAGAATCGTAACTAATATTGCTACTATCATCATTATTCCACCCATAGTAGGTGTTCCGTTTTTCTGTAAATGTGTTTGTGGTCCATCATCTCTTACCGTTTGACCGAATTTAAATTTAGTTAACATAGGTATAAATATCGGACCTAATATAATAACTATAAGAAATGAAATCATCGCTGTATACGTAAGTTCTGTTATTCCTAACATAATATAACTCCTCTCCCTTGCTGGCTGTTTCTTTAATGTTATCTACCTGTTTAAATATTGTACTATATTTTCTAGCTGCATACCTCTAGATGCTTTAACTAAAACTACAGCATCCTTACCTATTATATCATTTAATTTTTCAATTGCTGTTTCTTTATTGTAAAAATGATGAACATTTAATTTGTCTATACCTAATTCAATCGCTTCATCACTTATATATTTAGAACTTTCACCTATAGTAATTAGGACATCTACATTATTTATTGCATATCCACCTACAAGCCTATGTCCATACTCAGAATGTTCTCCCATCTCAAACATATCTCCAAGTATTGCAACTCGTTTTTTTTCATATCTACCTAATATATCAAGTGCCGCATTCATAGAATCAGGACTTGCATTATATGCATCATTGATTATTGTCAAATCATCTTTTTTTATTATGTCTAGCCTCATTTTACTTGCCTTGAAATTTCTTAATCCATTTTTTATATCGTCTAAATCCATTCCTAGACTTAATCCTACAAGAATAGCTGCCATAGCATTATATATATTATGTTTACCTACAGTAGGTATAAATATTTCTACTTCTTTATTTTCTATAAAACATGTAAATCTTAGGCTTTCCTCGTTTATAGAGTAATCTAAACAATATATATCATTATTTTTATTAAATCCAAATGTCTTTATATCATATCCTAGTTCATCTTTACATATTTTCTTTAAGTACTCATCGTCTCCATTTACTATTAAAGTATTAGACTTATCAAAATTAGAAGTAATTTCTAGTTTTGCTTTTAATATTCCTTCTTGAGATCCTAAGTTTTCTATATGAGATAATCCAATATTTGATATAACACCTATTTTAGGATTTACTATATTAGCTAAATACTCTATTTCATTAAAATGCGACATCCCCATCTCGATTATTGCACATTCATGTTTAGAATTTAAGTTAAATAATGTAAGCGGAACACCTATATGATTATTAAAGTTACCTTCATTTTTTAATGTATTAAATTCATTAGATATAGCTGCATATATCATATCTTTAGTTGTAGTTTTTCCTACACTACCTGTTACTCCTATATATGGTATATTAAATTTTTCTTTGTAAAACTTAGCAATATCTCCAAGTGCTTTTGTTGTGTCTTCTACTTCTATTAAATTTATATCCGAACTTACAATTTTTATGCCATTACTTTTATTTTTTATAAAAGTTTTACATCCATTTTCAAGAGCTGCTTGCATAAATTTATGTCCATCTAAATTTTCGCCTATTATAGCTATAAAAACATCCTCCACTGTAGCTCTTCTACTATCTATAACTATATTTTTTATTTCATCTAATTCATTACCTTTTACTAATGTTCCATTAGATGCCACCACTAGTTCTTTTATGGATAAAGATTCCATACTTAAACCTCCTTCTAAATAAGTCTACTAACACATTATAAATCTTTTTGATACGTTCATCATCTATATTTATAATATTTTAGTATGTAATTTTATAGAATATCAAATACTTTACACTTTTGTAAACCTTTAGAAATCCTAATAAAGAGCAATGTATATAGAACTATATACATTGCTCTTAAACTATCAACTCATTAATTATATACTATATGTTAATTTTTTTGAAGATGTTTATTAATGCCTCTATCTTTAATTATCTGTATATATTACAATTCCTGAATCTATCGAAACTTCTGCCCCCGGTTTTGGAAATATATCTACAACCTTAGCACTGCCTTTTATTTCAGTGTCTACGTCTTGTATAGGTTTCAATTTATTTTCTTCTAAAACCTTAATTGCATCTTTTATGCTTAAATCTATAATATTAGGAACTTTTACTTTTTCCTTTTCAAACTCTTGTTTTTCATCTTCATTATATTTAGGCTCAACCCCTAAATATTTTAACGAATCATTCATTATTTCTTTCACTATAGGTCCTGCTGTTGTACTCCCAAATGCACTTACTCCTGTTGGTTCATCTACTATAGCAAGAACTACAATTTCTGGGTTATCACATGGAGCAATTCCTACAAACGAGCATATATACTTACCTTGTGCATATTTACCATCTATAACCTTTTGAGCTGTTCCTGTCTTACCTCCAATTCTATAACCTGGTATATATGCAGCTTTTCCAGATCCTTCACTAACAACAGATTCAACTATCTCCATCATTTTCTTTGATGTATCTTCTGATATAACCTGTCTAACCACTTTAGGATTTATAGTTTCTGTCACATTTCCTTGGTTATCTACCATTTCTTTAACTACTCTAGGCTGCATAAGCTTACCGTCATTTGCAATAGCCCCTATAGCACTTATTAATTGCATTGGTGTAACTGAAATAGATTGGCCAAATGATATAGTTGCTAACTCTACAGGTCCAACATTTTTTTCATTATATAAAATTCCTTTAGCTTCTCCAGGTAAATCCAACTTCGTAGTATCCATAAATCCAAAAGCTTCTATGTAATCATACATTTTAGATACACCTAAACGTTGCCCTAATTCTACAAATACTGGGTTGCAAGAATTTTGAACACCTTGCTTAAATTCTTGAGCTCCATGAGGTTTATAATGTCTCCAACACCTTATCTTTTGTCCTGCAACAGTAACAGTTCCGTTACAAGTAAATTTTTCACCTTCTTTGATTACGCCCTCTTCTACAGCTGCAGATGAAGTTACAAGTTTAAAAGTTGATCCTGGCTCATATGTATCACTAACTGCTGGATTTCTCCACATAGAAAAGTATCCTTTTATTTTATCTTTATCACTATAACCATCTAACTCTTCTTCATAATATGGATATATAGGAGTTCTTGATTGATTAGGATCATAATCTGGTTTAGATGCCATAGATAATACATCCCCTGTTTTCGGATCAATAGCTATAGCCGTAACTCTTTTTGCATTATTAAGTTCATATGCTTTTTGAACTGCTTTTTCTGTATAATGTTGTATTACTTCATCTATTGTTAAAACTAATCCATTCCCCTGAACTGGCTCATAATATTTTTCCATTCCATGAGGAATTTCTCTTCCTGATGCATCTGTACTGACAATAAGTCTACCCGATTTACCTTTTAAATGTTTATCATACTGCATTTCTATACCAGCTATACCTGTTGCATCATCTGAAGTATGTCCTAATACATAAGAAGCAAAATTACCATAAGGATAATATCTTTGATTATCTTCAGCAACCCATATCCCAGGTAGTTTAGAATCTCTTATCTTAGCAGCAGTTTCATCATCTATCCATCTTTTAACTTTAACTAATGCCATGTCTTTTCTTTTTAATAATTTTAAAACGTCATCATATTCTTCACCGATCATCTGAGCTATTATTTTTGCAGATTTTTCTTTATCTTTTACCTCAACAGGTTTAGCCCACACAGTATACTTAGTAACACTTACAGCTAGTTCCTTCATATTTTTATCATATATAGTTCCTCTTTTAGGTTCTATAGGTATATCTCTAGTTTGTTGATCTAGAGCCTTCGCTGTTAACCAATCCCCTTTTACTATTTGTAAATACCCAGTTCTAAATATAAGCATAAAAAATACAACACATGCCATTATCAGTACAACAACTAACCTTTTTTTGCTCAACCTTTTTATTTTACTCAATTAACTCCCCCCTACTTAGATACTTCTATATACTTTATTTGATTATCCAAAGGATAATCCATTCCCAATTCTTCATTAGCCTTTTTTTCTATTTCTTTGCTTCTAGTAAGTAAATCTATCTCTACTTGTATATTATCTTTTTCTATAGTTTTATTATGTAATACTGATTCTAACTCACCTATTTTATATTTCAGTTTAGATACTTCACTATAACCATACATACATGTCGATATAAATAAAAATACAAATGCTACACACCCTAATTTAATAGATCCCTTTAATATTTTTTTTAATATCCTTCTTTTATAATTATTCTTTTTGTTTGCTCTATATTCATTTATATTTTCTTTTTTCTTTTTTCTTTTCATAATATAACTCCTTAATTTTTATAAAAATAGTTATATATTTATATTTGCTTTTTATATAGCGCCTCCTTTTATGTATTGATACAAAATTAATTCAATAAAACACAAAAAAGTCTAAGCTCTCGCTTAGACTTTTATATTCTTTCACAAACTCTCAATTTAGCACTTCTTGATCTTGGGTTAACTTCAACTTCTTCATCTGTTGGTAGTATCGGTTTTCTAGTTATAACCTTTACTAAAGATTCTTTATCGCACTGACATATAGGTAAGTGTGATGGACATATACAATCTGTAGCTAAATCTCTAAATGCATTTTTTACAATTCTATCTTCTAGTGAATGGAATGTTATTATACATATCCTACCACCTTCGTTCATAACGGATGCGGCATCATCTATCATTTCAGTTATAACACCTAACTCATTGTTGACTTCTATTCTTATCGCTTGGAAAGTTCTTTTTGCTGGATGTGGCCCATCAATTCTTGCCTTTTTAGGTATAGCCTTTTTTATTATGTCTACTAATTCTCCAGTAGTCTCTATCGACTTTTCTTCTCTAGATTCTACTATAAACTTAGCTATACGCTTTGCCCAGTTGTCCTCTCCATAATCTTTTATTATCTTTGCTAGCTCTTCTTCACTATATGTATTCACTACATCGTGAGCTGAAAAAGAACATCTTATGTCCATTCTCATATCTAGAGGTGCATCTTGCATATAAGAAAATCCTCTATCTGCCTCATCTAATTGGTGCGAAGAAACTCCTAAATCTGCAAGCACTCCATCTATTTTATATATACCTAATTTTTCAAGTTCTTCTTTTAGATTTTCAAAATTACTATGAACAAACTTAACTCTGTCACTATATTCACTTAATCTTTCTTTAGCTGTATTTATTGCATTTATATCTTGATCAAATCCAATAAATAATCCATCTTTAGATAATCTCTTAACTATCTCTTTTGAGTGTCCAGCTCCACCCATTGTACAGTCTACATATATACCATCTGGTTTTATGTTTAAATTATCAATACACTCATTTAAGAGTACTGATACGTGATGAAATTCCATATTTTATCGCTCCTTAGTGTTATCTATTTCTTTTTTGCTTTTCTTTGATAAATATATATGAACTATTATACCACCTATTACTCCTGCTAAACTTATAACTTGAGCCATTCTAAGTGGACCTATCATAAGGCTATCTGTTCTAAGACCTTCTATAAAAAATCTACCAAGAGAATATAGTATAGCATATAAAACTATAACTTGACCCTCATAAGATTTCTTTTTCCTAAATATCCATAAAAATATAAATATACCAAAATCCCATATAGACTCATACAAAAATGTAGGATGAACTTTAACTCCATCTACAATTATTCCCCATGGTAAATTTGTTGGTCCACCATGTGCTTCTTGATTTATAAAGTTACCCCATCTCCCAATTGATTGAGCCAAAGGCATACCAATGATTACTGTATCTGCTAATTTAAAAAAGTTTATTTTTCTGTATCTTGCGAATATGTACCCAGCTATAACCCCACCTATTAAAGCTCCATGAATGGCCATTCCTCCACCTCTGAAGTTTAATATTTGAGATGGGTTACTAAAATAATATTCCCAATTAAATAATACGTAATACAATCTTGCACATATTAGACCTACTGGTATAGCAATTATAGCTAAATCTAGTATATCATCTTCCTTTATTCCAACTCTTCTAGCTTCTTTCAATGCTATCAATGTACCTAAAATCATCCCTGTAGCCATAAGTATTCCATACCACATTACATCTATTCCAAATATAGTAAATGCAATTCTATCCATAATTTAATACCTACCTTTTAAATAATCTTTTAAGTAAACTCTTTTTTTCTATATACTCTCTAGGCTCTACAAAATGTAAATCTTGATCTTCCAAAATGCATTTTTGATTTTCTATAAATAATTTTTTAGAAACATCTTCGCTATATTTTTTAGTTATATAATTATAAGTTTCTTTTAATAAAGGTCTTCTCTTTGTACTACTATGTGCATCTGTTGCTATAAAATGAACCATGTTATTTGCTAAAAGTATTTCACTTACCTTTTCAGCTTCATTTCCATTTTTCCCTATTACACTAGCTGCATTTATTTGAATTAATGCACCTTCATTTATACAATCATAAATTAAATTTGGATTTTCTTGTATTTTAGGGTATCTTTCAACATGAGCTAATATAGGTATATATTTTCTTAACTTAATTTCATATACTACATCCACCAAGTTTTTAGGAAAATTATTTGGTGAAAATTCAACAAGTAAGTACCTACTATTGTTCAAAGTATTAAAATCTAAATTTTGTAAATTTCCAATTAAATCATCAGTAAAATATAACTCATTTCCTAATATTATATCTACATTTATACCTTGTTTTTTTAAAGTATTGTTAAAATCATTAAGAACCTCACTTAATTCTTGTCCTTTTTTATATTTAAAGTCAGGGTGATAATGAGATGTATTAACTATTGTCTTTATTCCTTCATTTTGTGCTATTTTCGCCATTTCTATTGATTCTTCTAGGCTTTTAGACCCATCATCAACATTCGGCAATATGTGGCAATGTATATCTATCATGTACTTATTACCTCCTTTTATAAACTAAATGATACCACATTACCTATTAACCATCAATTTCCTTTATTTTATATAATAAAAAAAGTGCTAAAATTTTAGCACTTTTATGTTTATTTAGGTTCTACTATTGATATAGCGCAAAACTCTTCTTTTAAATGATTTTTTAATCTTTCCTCAACCTCGTTAAATTCAATTTCTTTTATTACATCTAAGTAATCAAGTAAATTTATATCTTTAAACTTATATGATATAAAATTATTAGCTATAAAGTTTACTGAATCGAAATACTTTATAAACTGCCCAATTTTTTTCTTTTTAACTCTTTCAAAGTCAGTTTTTGATAAACCTTCATTTTGATATTTGTTTATATATTTCATAATAATATCTCTAACTTTTTTAGGGTCATTGGATTCTCCACCTATTAATGTATATCCATAATCAATTTGAGATGTAAATCCACATCCAAAATTGTCATTTATTAACCCATCCATATATAGTTCTTCAAAAATCTCACTACCTCTTTTTAGAATCATATCTAATAATATTTCTGTTACTATTTCTTTTTTTAATAATGCTTTACCTTTTATTCCTATATAATTATCTTTAAATCCTATATTAAACATTGGCATAGATATAGGGAACTGAGCTGTAATTTCTTTTTTATTAACACTCTCTGGCTCTTCTGGATAAAATCTAGTTATTTCCTGTTCTAATTTATCGACATCATAATGATTACTTTTTCTCGCAATTTCCATTACTTTTTCAGTTTCAACATCTCCTACAACAAATAAAGCCATATTTCCCGGGTTATAAAAAGTATTATAGCAAGTGTAGAGTTCATCTTTTGTAATTTTATATATACTATCTACTGTTCCAGCTATATCCACATTAACTGGATAATTAGAATACATAGCTTTCAAACAGTTAAAATATACATTCCAATCTGGATCATCATTATACATTTTTATCTCTTGTTCTATTATACCTTTTTCTTTTTCTACATTCTCATCTGTAAAATATGGTGTTTGAACATAATCTATAAGATGATCTAAACTTTCATAAAAATTATCTGTGCACGAAAATAAGTAAGCTGTCATAGTGAAATTAGTATAAGCATTTGCACTAGCTCCTAACTTAGAAAACTTATCAAATGCATTTCCTCCATCTGGTTGTTCAAACATTTTATGTTCTAAAAAATGGGCTATCCCTTCATTCACTCTGAATTTTTCTTTTTTATTTATAGGAATAAATTCTAAATCATTTGATCCATAGTTAGTAGCTAAAACTGCAAATTTCTTTGTAAATCCTTTTTTGGGCATGAAGTATACATCAAGACCATTTTCTAATTTTTCATAATAAACTTCTTCTTTTAATATATCATTAACTATCTTTTCCATATAGTCCTCCTAGTTTCTTAAGAAATAAATAGTATCTAATTGTAAATTTTTAAATACATTAACTATTTCTTCTTTAGTTACTTTGTCTATATAATTTATAATATCGTCTATACTTAAATTTGTTTTACCTATATCTTGAGCAAATTTAAAATCTGATAATCCACCTATGCTATCAGTTAATGATCTCATAGAACTTATAAGTGATATTTTACTGTTTGCAAGTTCTTCATCACTTATGCTCCCGTCTATTATCATTTCTATTTGTTTTTTAACTAAGTCTGTTGTTTTGTCATAATTTTGAGTTTCTATACCAGACGATATAAATAGTATTCCTTTATACTTTTCTATAGAGGAATATATATAATAACATAAACTTTCTTTTTCTCTTATATTTATAAACATCTTTGAATGTGGTCCACCACCTAATATATTACATCCAACTATTAGAGGATAATATTTATTTGCATCTGCAAAATCTATATTAGTTCTATATCCCATAACCAATTTACCTTGAGTTATATCCATTTTATCAACTATATTTTTTACTGAAGTAACTTCCTTTTCATATTTTTCTCTAGGTATATCTATTATAGAACCTCTATCAAACTTAAATTTATTTTTAACTATTTCCACTACTTTTGCTTCGTCGAATTCACCTTCTATTACAATATCAATAGGAGATGTTTTTAAAATATTTCTATAATGATTATATAGTTCTTTTGCAGTTATAGCATCTATGTCTTCTATATATCCATTCTCACTTATGCTAAATCTTTCATCCTTGCACATTTCTTCAAAACATCTTTCAAGTGCAAATCTACCTTTATCGTTTATTTTAGCTTTAATTCTTTCTTTTAAGTTCTGTTTTTCTAGCTTAAGATATTCTTCACTAAATCCATTATCATTTACTAAAGGATTGTTAATTATCTCATTTAAAAATTCTATAGCATCTGTAAATATTGGTTCATCTAAATATTGTTCATTAGTTGTAACTAATTTAATATTTAGAACTTGTCTTTCACCTCTTTTGCTTACATCCGCTAATATAGATGCCCCATATAAGTCTTCTAATTTATTAGACATATCTCGTAAAGTTTTATATTTATCGCTTGCGTTAGTAATTATATTTGGTATTAGCGCATTTTTAGTAACTTCATCTTTGTCTAATACTCTTTGTATGTATACACTTACTAAATTTGTTTTGAATTTTTTAGAATTTATTAATGTTAAATTTACATTTTCACATAAATTTATTTTTTTTATATCGTTCATATTTTCCTCCTATTTTTTTATTAGTGATATTTGATTGTATATTTCTTCAACCAAGATTTTAACTTTATCCTTAGGATATATATAATGAAATTTAACATCCGAACCATCTAATTCTTGTAAAATGCTTTCAACTAAATTTTTATTATACATATTATCAATTGTGCATGTAGGTATAACTAAATGCAATACATCAATTCCAAATTCTAGAAGTTGCTCTCCTGATTTAATTATATCGTTTTTATTATTTTCTAAAAGAGGTAATTTTATTTGAATTTTAGCATTTTTTTCTTTTTCTATGTAATACTTAATCTTTTCTCTAAAAATTATATCTTGTTCTAAGTTATTTTCATCTTCTAAACCTATCAATAATACCCCTGCATCTACATCCTTATTATTTATATTTCCCACAATTTCATCAGTGTATGACTTAGCCAAATTATTAGACTTATAAAAAACATCTGTAATCTCTAAGTTTACGCCATACTTACTAAGTTCCATACCTTGTAATCTTTTATTAAACACCTCAAAATCTTTTCCTTCTGTTATAAACATAGGACATAAAATTATCTCTTTATAACCTTGTAATATAACTTCATTTAATGTGTTTTCTAAATATGGATTAGTATACATATAAGTATTTAGAACTTTATAATTATCATCTAGTTTTTCTCTTAATCCTATAGCTATATCATTTGCAGTATCTTTAAAATCACTTGACCCTAGTTTTTCATAATATCCTTTATACTTATTTAAATTGTATAAACTATTTAAGTAAGCTTTATATCCTTGTTCAAAATATATTTCATTAGCTCTTTCACTTAGATTATAATTTTTATCTTCTCCATCATATAAAAGAATTACTACAGTTTCATTCTTATTTTGTTCTTCAACTTCTAAAGTTGTCGATTTTATATCGTCTTTTATCAAACATATTGTAGCTATATTAATTATACAAATTCCAATTAAAACTCCAAATATAAATTTTTTATATTCACGTTTGTAATAAGCAAAATATGTATATATTATAAAAGTCGATGCTATAATATATATATTTTCCATATACCCATCAAATATAATACTTAATCCTAACAATAAACCTGAACATATTGGTATTGCCATTAAATCAACCCCATCAAAAGTATAATTTGCATCACTAATATATATGATGTATAATTAGAATGTATGTCTAAATTAAAACAAACTAGAGACTTAAAAAGAGAGGAAGATATAATATGAAATTAGGTATAGTTGGTTTACCAAACGTAGGTAAAAGTACACTATTCAATGCAATAACTCAAGCAGGTGCAGAATCTGCTAACTACCCTTTCTGTACAATAGAACCCAATGTAGGTGTTGTGGCTGTTCCAGACGAAAGATTAGAACAATTAAGAAAATTATACGACTCTAAAAAGGTTGTACCTACTGCTATAGAGTTTTGTGATATAGCTGGTTTAGTTAGAGGTGCTTCTAAAGGTGAGGGTCTTGGAAATAAATTCTTATCTCACATAAGAGAAGTTGATGCAATAGTGCACGTTGTAAGATGTTTTGAGGATCCTAACGTTATCCATGTTGATGGCTCTGTAGATCCTTTAAGAGATATAGAAACAATAAACTTAGAATTAATATTCTCTGATATAGAAATATTAGAAAGAAGAATACAAAAAACTCAAAAAGCGGCTAAATCTGATAGAGCTTTAGCATCTGAGCTTGAGTTCTTAAAAGAAATAATGGCTACTTTAGAAGATAGCAGATGTGTTAGAACTATGGAATTTACTGAAGATCAACAAACTTTTGTTGATTCATTAAACTTACTTACTTCTAAGCCAGTAATATATGCTACTAACGTAAGTGAAGATGATTTAGCTGATGAAGCTCAAAACAACCAATATGTAAATACAGTTAGAGAATTTGCTGCAACTGAAAATGCTGAAGTTGTTGTTGTTTGTGCTCAAATAGAAGCTGAAATATCTGAGCTTGATACTGACGAAGAAAAGCAAGAATTCTTAGAAACACTAGGACTTGAGCAATCAGGTTTAGACAAGCTTATAAAGTCTTCTTATTCATTACTTGGACTTATATCATACTTAACAGCTGGACCTCAAGAGATTAGAGCTTGGACTATACAAGTTGGAACTAAAGCTCCTCAAGCTGGTGGTAAGATACACTCTGATATAGAAAGAGGATTTATAAGAGCAGAAACTATAGCGTTTAATGACTTAGTTACAGTCGGAACTATGACTGCTGCTAAAGACAAAGGTTTAGTTAGACTTGAAGGTAAAGAATATATAGTTAAAGATGGAGATGTTATATTATTCAGATTTAACGTATAATATAAAAAAGATGTATCATTGGTAATTAACCTCTGATACATCTTTTTTATATTTATCCAAATAAAAAAAGGAAGAAATTCTTCCTTTTTTTATGTCTTATCTCATATTTAAAAATTCATTAGCTATTTCTTTGTCATCAAAATGATGCTTAACCTTGCCTATTATTTGGTAATTTTCATGACCTTTTCCAGCTATTAATATTACATCATCTTTTTGTGCCATCTCTATAGCTTCTTTGATAGCTTCTTTTCTATCTATTACAACTTTATAATTATTTTTGTTTTTATCTAGTCCCTCTAAAATATCATCTATTATAATCTTTGGATCTTCAGTCCTAGGATTGTCTGATGTTACAATGCATACATCTGAATATTTCTGAGCTATATCTCCCATCAAAGGTCTCTTAGTAGTATCTCTATCTCCTCCACACCCAAATACAGTTATTATTCTTTTCTTAGCAAATTCCCTAGCTGTTTTTATAACATTTTCAAGTGCATCTGGAGTATGTGCATAATCAACTATAACACTTATTCCCGTATCATTTGATATAGTTTCAAATCGACCTGCAACTCCACCAGTATTTTTTAATCCATCTATAACTATTTCTTTAGGTATTTCTAAAGCATAACAAGTAGCTATAACTGCTAATGTATTATAAACTGTAAATTTACCTGGTACTGGAACAAATACGTCTTCTTCATATGTTGGAGTTATAAGTCTATAAGAAACTCCTCTTGCTTCTATTTTTATATTTTTAGCCATAAAATCAGCTTCATTATCTATTCCATAAGAATAGCACTTAGTATCTAAATTTTTAATATTATTATATATTGTTTTTCCACCATTATCATCTATATTTATGACATTAGCATTTGTAGTCATATAAAATAATTTTTCTTTGGCATCTCTATAGTCATCTAAATCTTTATGGAAATCTAAGTGATCTGGAGTTAAGTTTGTAAATACCCCTACTTTATACTTAGTTTGTGCCACTCTGTCTAAAGCTAGCGCATGAGATGAAACTTCCATAGCACAATATTTACATCCATTATCTATCATCTTATCGAAATATTGCTGTAAATCTCTACTTTCAGGAGTTGTAGAATTAGATTCTATTTCTTTATCTCCATCAGATATTTTTATAGTCCCTATTAATCCAACTTTATTATTATCAGAAATTAGTATTTCATCTAAAAATGTAGTTATACTAGTTTTTCCATTCGTACCTGTAACTCCTATTACCTCAAATCTTTGACTCGGATGTTTGTAAAAATTATCTGCAACCTTTGCCATATCTTCTCTAGTATTTTTAACTTTTATAAAAGTTATTCCTTCTCTATCTATATCTTCCTCTACTAAAAATGCTTTTGCACCTTTTTCTATTGCTTTATCAATAAAATCATGCCCATCAACAGTAAATCCTTTTACACATATAAATAATCCATTACTTTCTACTTTTCTAGAATCATATTGTATATTATCTATTTCTATATCTAAATTACCTTTAGTATCTATTACTTCTATATCTTTTATTACTTCTCTTAGTAACATAAAATTAAACCTTCCTTCAATAAAAAAATTTATACGTATATTATTATATAACAATAGTACAAAAATATAAATTGTCTCATGTGCTATTTTTATTGCAAAAAGTGCAAACATAAAAAAATAGAGAGGAATCAATCCTCTCTATTTATATTACAAATTAGTTTTGAGCTAATTTTTTATAACCTTCATATCTATCTTTAGCATTATCTTCTGCCATTTCAAATAATTCTTCAGCTACATCTGGGAATTGTTTTGCTATAGCAGCGTATCTTACTTGCTTCATTAAGAAATCTCTGAAGCTTTCAGTTGGCTCTTTAGAATCTAATGTAAATGGATTCTTACCTTCTAATTTTAAAGTTGGGTTGAATCTGTATAAATGCCAGTATCCACACTTAACAGCTTGATCTATGTTAGCTTGTGCTCTTCCCATACCTTCTTTTAAACCATGAGATATACATGGAGAGTAAGCTATTATTAATGATGGTCCATCGTATTTCTCAGCTTCTACTACAGCCTTCATTAATTGATTCTTATCTGCACCCATACCTACTTGAGCTACATATACGTTTCCGTAAGACATAGCCATCATACCTAAATCTTTCTTTTTAGATCTCTTACCTGCTGCTGCAAATTTAGCCATTGCTGCAACTGGTGTAGCTTTAGAAGCTTGACCTCCTGTATTAGAGTATATCTCTGTATCAAATACTAATACATTTACATTTTCACCAGAAGCAAGAACATGATCTAATCCACCGTAACCGATGTCATAAGCCCATCCATCTCCTCCTAATATCCATTGAGATCTCTTAACTAGGTAATCTTTTCTAGCTTCTATTTCAGCAACTAATGCTTTTATTTCAGCATTTTCTATATTATGAGCATTTGCTAATACTTCAAGAACTTTTTCACTTGCTTTAACAGATGCTTCACTATCTTCTTTAGCTTCTAACCAATTAGTGAATGCTTCTCTTGCTGCATCACATATTTCCATAGATACTAATTCTTCCATAGTTTCAGTTAATTTACTTCTCATTTGCTTAACTCCTATGAACATTCCATATCCATATTCTGCATTATCCTCAAATAATGAGTTTGCCCAAGATGGACCTTTACCTTCATGGTTAACAGTATATGGAGTTGATGGAGCTGATCCTCCCCATATAGAAGAACATCCAGTAGCATTAGCTATCATCATTCTATCTCCGAATAATTGAGTTACTAACTTGATGTATGGCGTTTCTCCACATCCAGCACAAGCACCTGAGAACTCTATAAGTGGTTGTCTAAATTGACTTCCTTTAACTGTAGTTGGAGCAACTAAATCTCCTTTTGGAGCAACTTTCTTAGTATCAACTGCGAATGCCCAGTTTTCAATTTCAACTTCTTGAGTATCAAGAGGCTTCATAACTAAAGCTTTTTCTTTAGCTGGACATATGTCAGCACAGTTTCCACATCCTGTACAATCCATTGCACTTACTTGCATTCTATATTGTAATCCTTCGAATCCTTTACCTATAGCTTTCTTAGTATCGAATTTTTCTGGAGCATTTTTCATTTCTTCTTCATTAACTAAAACTGGTCTTATACATGCATGAGGACATATGTAAGCACATTGATTACATTGTATACAGTTGTCAACTATCCATTCAGGAACGTTTACTGCTACTCCTCTTTTTTCGTATGCAGCTAATCCAACTGGGAATGTACCATCTTCAACTCCGTTAAATGCACTTACTGGTAAATCATCACCTTCTTGAGCATTCATTGGTCTTGCTATATCTTTTACGAAAGCTGGTTCATTAACTTCTTCTTTAACACTATCTTTAGCATCTGCCCAGTTAGCTGGTATATTTACTTTAACTAAAGCATTCATACCTGCGTCAACAGCGTTATAGTTCATGTTAACTATTTTTTCTCCTTTTTTACCGTAAGCTTTCTTTATAGAATCTTTTAAGTATTCTACAGCTTCAGCTTCTGGTATTATTTGAGCTAGTTTGAAGAATGCAGATTGCATTATCATGTTTATTCTATTTCCAAGTCCTATTTCTTGTCCTAATTTAGTACCATTTACTGTATAGAACTGAATATCATTTTTAGCCATGTAATTTTTCATAGCTGCAGGTAAATGTTCGTTTAACTCATCTTCATTCCATATAGTGTTAAGTACGAATATTCCACCTTTCTTTAATCCTTTTAATAGATCATATTGATATACATATGATTGATTATGACAAGCTATGTAGTCAGCTTCATCTATTAAGTAAGTTGATCTTATAGGCTCTTCACCAAATCTTAAGTGAGACATTGTTATACCACCAGATTTTTTAGAGTCATATGCAAAATAAGCTTGAGCATACTTATCAGTGTTATCACCTATTATTTTTATAGCTTGTTTATTAGCTCCAACTGTACCGTCAGATCCTAATCCCCAGAACTTACATCTTACAGTTCCTTTTTGAGCTATTCTTAAATCTCCTGATAATTCTAAAGAAGTATTAGTAACATCATCAACTATACCTACTGAGAATTGATCTTTAGGATTTCCTGATTTTAAGTTTTCATAAACTGCTTTTATATGAGTAGGAGTAGTATCTTTTGATCCTAATCCGTATCTTCCACCTATTATCATAGGAGCATTTTCTTTTCCATAGTATACTGATTTAACATCTAAGTATAATGGTTCTCCAGGTGCTCCTTGCTCTTTAGTTCTATCTAATACACATACTCTTTCAACTGTTGAAGGCATAGACTCCATAAAATGTTTCATTGAGAATGGTCTATATAAATGAACTTTAACTAAACCATATTTTTCTCCTTGTGCATTTAATGCATCTATTGTTTCTTCTATAGCTTCTGTTACAGAACCCATAGCTACTATTACATACTTAGCATCTTCTGCTCCATAGTAATCAAATAATCCATGTTTTCTTCCAGTTAACTCAGACATTTGGTTCATGTATTTTTCAATTGTTCCAACTATATCGTTGTAATATTTATTTGAAGCTTCTCTTGTTTGGAAGAATATATCAGGATTTTGTGCTGTACCACGAGTAACAGGGTGATTTGGTGATAACGCTCTGTTTCTAAATTCTTGAACAGCTTCCATATTTAATAATTTAGCATAGTCGTCATATTCAAATAATTCAACTTTTTGTATTTCATGAGATGTTCTAAATCCATCAAAGAAATGTATAAATGGTAATCTACCTTCTATTGCAGCTAAATGTGCAACTGGTGCTATATCAGCAACTTCTTGAACTGATCCAGAAGCTAATAATACACATCCTGTTTGTCTTGCAGCCATAACATCTTGATGGTCACCAAATATTGATAACGCTTGTGATGCTAAAGCACGAGCACTTACATGGAATACTCCAGGTAATAACTCTCCAGCTACTTTATACATATTTGGTATCATTAATAATAAACCTTGTGATGCAGTAAAAGTACTTGTTAATGCTCCAGCTTGTAATGAACCGTGGAATGCTCCTGCAGCTCCTGCCTCTGATTGCATTTCTACAACTTTAACTTTTTGTCCAAATATATTTTTTCTTCCTTGCGCAGCCCACTCGTCTACTGATTCTGCCATGTTTGAAGATGGAGTTATAGGGTATATTGCAGCAACATCTGTAAATGCATATGCAACGTGAGCAGCAGCAGTGTTACCATCTACTGTTTTCATAAATTTTGCCATAGTATGTATCCTCCTTGTATATTCCTCACAAAATAGCTTTTAATTCTATAATGAGTAAATATTTTGAATAGTTTTGAACTTCCTAATTAATGTTTTCTACATTTAATTACAAAATCCTTCTATTTTATTATATATTTTTTGGTTTTTGTATACTTTAAAGCTTAACATTATATAAATACCCAACTTTGTATACTTTAAACACTTTTTTAAATTTTTTTAGTAGCCAGTTGTATTTGAATCTTCACCTTTAGCAATTGCAATGGAAGCACTAGCTCCTATTCTTGAACATCCAGCTGAAATTACAGCTTTAGCATCGTCTTGAGTTCTAACTCCTCCAGAAGCTTTTACTCCAATATTAGGTCCAACAACATCTCTCATAAGTTTTATATCTTCAGGAGTTGAACCACCTGTTCCAAATCCTGTTGATGTTTTTACAAAATCAGTTCCAGCTTTAACAGATAGCTCACAAGCTATTTTCTTTTCTTCATCAGTTAAATAACAAGTTTCTATTATTACTTTAACTAATGCATTTTTGTTAGCTGCATCTACAACTGCCTTTATATCATTTAAAACATAGTCATAATTTTTATCTTTTAATGCTCCTATGTTTATAACCATATCTACTTCGTCTGCACCTTTTTCTATAGCGTCTTTCGTTTCAAAAGCTTTAACTTCTGAAGTATTTGCACCTAAAGGGAATCCTATAACCGTACATACTTTAACCTCAGACCCTTCTAGTTCTTTTTTAGCAAGTTCTATATTTGCTGGGTTTATACATACTGAAAAGAAATTGTACTCTTTAGCTTCCTTACATAATTTCTTTATATCCGCTGTAGTTGCTACAGCTTTTAAAACTGTGTGATCAATCATTTTTGCTATATTATTATTCATAAATATATCTCCTTTTTGTATTATAATGCTATTTTATTATAGCAAATATGTATATATTTTTATATATACATCATTATTTATTATAATTTTAAAAGTAGTATATCTCTTTCAAAATTCAAAAAGATTTTACTCATAGATAGCTTCGGTATTTGATGGTATAATGATATCAGTTAGATATCTTTCTAACAAGTAGGTACTTTTTTGTTATATAGTACCTAAAAGTATACTATTAGATTTAAGGTGGTTATAATGAAAATTCAACTAGAAGTTCAAGATCATTCTAAATGTCATATGAATGAAAGATGTAATAAGTATGAAATGTGCCCTATAAATTTAGTTCACAAAATGATTTCGGGAAAATGGAAAATATTAATTCTTTGGTATTTAACACCTAATCCACTTAGGTTTAGTGATTTAAAAAGAAAGCTACCTGATGTTACGCAAAAAATGCTAACTCAGCAATTGAGAAGTCTCGAGTCTCATCATATTATATATAGAAAGGTATATCCTGTGGTTCCTCCAAAGGTTGAGTATGGTTTAACAGAATCTGGGGAAAGGTTAATACCCGTATTAGAAACTATGTATAGTTGTGGAATTGATTTTTTAGAACATACAGATTTGGGATAATAAATATTAACTATAAATTATCTTTTATAAATAAAAAAAAGCATGTGAAAATCACATGCTTTTTTTATTTATATTACTCAGCTATTAATTCTACCATTTCTCCGTTTTTAACAGCTGCTGCATTTCCTTCTTCAACGTCAACGTGCATTTCTAGTGCAAAGTTAGCATTAGCTCTTACTAATACATTTTCGAATACTATAGATCTTGGTCCGAAAGTTCTAACTTTTACTAATTGCTTATCTTCAACTCCGAATTTAGCTGCATCGTCAAGACTCATATGTATATGTCTTGAAGCTACAATAACACCTTCAGTTAATTCAACTTCTCCTGCTGGTCCAACTAATTTTACTCCTGGAGTTCCTGCTATATCACCAGATTCTTTTATTGGAGCTTTAACACCTAAAACAAATCCATCTGCTAAAGATATCTCAACTTGTGTGTTAGGTCTAGCTGGTCCTAAAACTCTAACTCCTTTTATTGTTCCTTTAGGTCCTACTAAATCAACTTTCTCTTCACAAGCATATTGACCTGGTTGGCTTAATGGCTTGAATTCTACTAATTGATGACCTGCTCCGAATAATACGTCTATATCAGCTTGACTTAAATGAACGTGTTTGTTTGATAATGCTATTGGTAATTTCATTTTTAAAGTCCTCCTAAGTTTTTTTAAATATTGCATTACAATTATACATAATATTCCTAATAAAATCAAATTTTATTCTAATTTTACTTTAATAAATTATCTATTAGCTTATAGTAACCAGGGAAAGATATATCTATGCAAGAGGTATTATCTAATATAGTTTTTCCTTCAGATACAAGTGATGCTACTGAAAATGCCATAGCTATCCTATGGTCATTAAATGTTTTTATATTAGCTCCTTTTAGCTTACTTTTACCTTTTATTACCATTCCGTCCTCTAGTTCTTCTATATCTGCTCCCATACTTTTCAAGTTATCTACCACAGCTTTTATCCTATTACTTTCTTTAACCTTAAGTTCTTTTGCATCTTTTATTATTGTTTCACCTTCTGCTTGAGTTGCTAAAACTGCTATTACAGGTATTTCATCTATTAACCTAGGTATTAAATGTGAAGATATAGTAGTTCCTATTAAGTTTTCACTATATCTAACAACTAAATCTCCTACTAATTCGCCTCCTACTAATCTCTTATCTATAATTTCAAAGTTTCCATTCATAGCTTTTAAAACATCTAGTATACCTGTTCTCGTATTATTTAATCCTATATTTTTAATTATAACTTCCGACCCTTTAGTAATACTTGCTGCAACTATGATAAACGCTGCTGAAGAAATATCTCCAGGAACATTTATATGTTCTCTTGAGAAAAGTTCATCTACAGGATTAATATTTATTTCTAACTCATTAGTTTTTATATCTGCTCCAAATGAATTTAACATTATTTCCGTGTGATTTCTACTTATTGATTTTTCAATTATAGTACTAGGTTCATTTGCGTATAATGACGCTAAAATAATAGCTGATTTTACTTGAGCCGATGCAACAGGCATTTTATAATTTATTTTTTTTAAATTACCTCCGTGTATGTTTATAGGTGTATAATTAGCATCACATTTTCCATTTATTTCACATCCCATTAACCTTAGAGGGTCTGTTACTCTTTTCATTGGCCTTTTACCTATAGATTCATCGCCTATTATAGTTGATTTAAATTTATTTCCTGCAAGTATACCCATCATTAATCTTATAGTTGTACCAGAATTTCCTACATCTAAAGTATTTATAGGTTCCTTAAGTCCTCTAAGTCCAACACCTTTTACAACGACATTATCATCATTTATATATATGTTTACTCCCATTTGTCTAAAGCAATCAATCGTGCTTAAACAATCTTGCCCCATGAGAAAATTACTTATCTTAGTAGTTCCCTTAGCAATTGAGGAAAACATTATAGCTCTGTGTGATATTGATTTATCTCCTATTAATTCAAAACTTCCCTTAAGCATTATTACACCTCTTTATCACATTTAATATTTCATCATCAGTTATATCATCAATAATCTCTACTTTTCCTCTACCTACAGGTACAACTAAGTTTATATTTCCAAAACTATTTTTCTTATCACTCTTCATAATATTTAATATTTCTTCACTATTTTCTATTTTAAATGTAGTTGGTAAATTTAATATATTAGATATATCAATAAATTCTTCATAATAATTATAATCAATAAACCCTTTATCTAATGCAATAATAAAAGCCATATTTGTACCTATATTAATAGCTACTCCATGACTTAAGTTGCAAATTTTTTCTATTCCATGACCGAAAGTATGACCTAAATTTAATATTTTTCTAAGTCCACCTTCTTTTTCATCTTTGCTAACTATATACCATTTTATATCTGTGCATTTTTTTATAATATTAAACAAAACTTTTTCATCTTGTTCTAATATTTTATTTGAGTTATCTTTTATATATTTTAAAAAGTTATAATCATATATATATGCGTATTTTAAAACTTCTCCTAATCCACCTAAGTAATCTTCATTCTTTAATGTTTTTAGTGAATTAACATTTATATAAGTAAGCTTAGGCTGATAAAATGTACCTATTATATTTTTTATATTACCTATATTTATACCTGTTTTTCCACCCACAGACGAATCTACTTGTGATAATAATGTCGTAGGAACTTGAACTAAATCAATTCCTCTCATATAAGTAGATGCAACAAATCCAGCTAAATCACCTACTACCCCACCTCCAAAAGCAATTACTAATGATTTTCTAGTTATATTTACTTTTATGCAAAATTTTATTATCTCTTCATATACATATAATGCTTTTGATTCTTCTCCGTTTTTTATTGTAAAAACTTCAATATCATCATGGTTCAAATTGCTTATAAGCGACTTAAATTGATGATTGTATACGTTTTTATCTGTTATTATTAAAATTTTATCATATTTACTTTCCAATTCTAAATTTTCATAACTATAATCAATTACTATAGATTTTTCCATCCTCTTTCACCTAACCTATTCATATATGAATTAAAATTATTTTTGATATCTTCTATATCATCTTGTCCAAATTTATCTAAGAAAAATTGTAATATTACAAATGCAATTACATTCTCACAGACTATACTGCATGCAGGTACAGCACACGTATCAGATCTCTCAACTGTTGCTTTATAATTTTCAAGTGTATTTATATTTATTGAGTTTAAAGGCTTATACAATGTTGGAATAGGTTTCATTGCACATCTTATGATTATTTCATCTCCAGTTGTCATTCCACCTTCTATACCACCCAATCTATTAGTATTCCTATATATTCCTTTTTTTTCGTTGTAGTATATTTCATCCATAACATCAGATCCTTTATTGCTCGCAACATCAAATCCTATTCCTATTTCTACCCCTTTTATAGCTTGTATGCTCATAATATTCATAGCTATATGTGCATCAATTTTTTTATCGTAATGTGCATACGATCCAAGTCCAGGAGGTACATTTTTAACTCTTATTTCTATAACTCCACCTAACGTATCCTTATTAGCTTTTGTATTATCTATTTCCTCTATCATAATCTTTTCTATATCATGATCTACACATCTTACTTGACTATAATCTACATTGTTTTTTATATAGTTAAAATCATGAACTTTGTCTATTTTAACAGAACCTATTTGTACTACATGAGATGTAACTTCAATATTAAATTCATTTAACACCTGCTTACATAAAGCTCCTACTGCAACTCTACTAGCAGTTTCTCTTGCACTAGATCTTTCTAAAACATTCCTAGCATCATCAAAATTATACTTTAATGACCCTACTAAATCAGCATGTCCTGGTCTTACATCACTGACCTTTTTACTTTCTCTATCTATATTACCTATAGGATCCATATAGTTGGTCCAATTTTCATAATCTCTATTTATTATTTGCATAGCTATCGGGCTACCTATAGTTACACTACCTCTAGTTCCACTTAGTATTTCTACTTTATCACTTTCTATTTTCATGCGGCCACCACGACCATATCCCGACTGACGTTTTTTCATCTCTATGTTAATTTTATCTATATCTATTTTCATATTAGCTGGAATCCCATCTATTATAGCCGTTAAGCATCTACCATGAGACTCCCCACTAGTTATATATCTAAGCATATTTTTACTCCTTTTTATTATATTTTATGCTACAAAAAGAGCTTGTTTTTACTCAAGCTCTTTTATATTTTCGACATAATTTTTCATATATTCAGTTATATTGCATAATGCTTTTCCATTTTCATCAAACGGTATTTTATCACTACTATTTATATATGAATTATACATAAGTTTAGTATTTATACTTTTAAAGAAGAAATTCATTACTATTTGTCCACCCTCAAATTGAGTTTTATAGGGTTCACTTCCTCCAATTGCAATATACATACCTATTCGCTTTTTAGTTCTATCTATAGACGGATTTTTAAGTATATATTTACTTGCATATATTGCTTGAGTTCTATCAACTACAGTTTTTAATTTAGCTGATATGCAATCGAAGTGTACAGGACTTACCACTATAGTTCCTTTTGATTTATCAAACATATCATACATAGGTGTCATATCATCTTTATATTTACAGTATCCAGTTTTTTCGCAAAACCCACAAGCTGTGCAATATTCTATATTCATGTCATATATATTAAAGACTTTAAAACTTATATTATTTTCTTTTAAATTTTTTATTATCTCATTTATTATACTATAACAATTTTTATTTTTTCTTGGACTTCCATTTATTATCAAAACTTCTGGATCAACTTCTACCATATTAATCTCCTTATTTTTCTCTAAGGGTAACTAATAATATATCATCTTCAAAGTTGCTTTTCTTAGAGAAATCCCATAATTCAGCCTTTAAATTAGTAACTTTCTGTTCTTTATCTACATTACTATTTTTTTCTAAGAATTTTTTCAATCTTTCTACCCCAAATTCTTCTTTATCTTCATTTTTTATTTCTAATATTCCATCTGTATATAAAGAAATTGATTTATATTTAGATATATCAATTTCTTTATCTAAATATTCAACATCTTCTAATATACCTATAGGAATACCCTTATTACACTTTATAAAACTTGCATTATTTTCATAGTCTACACCTATAGGATAATAATGCCCTGCATTAGATACAGTCATTTTGTTTTCATCATTTTTTATAACACTAATTACACAAGTTGCAAAAACTCCCATTTTATCAAACTCATCAAATAAAAATTGGTTTATATTTTCCATTATTTCACTAGGATTATTAAATTGATTCGCTAATACCTGAAAAGCACCTTTTACCATAGCAACCATATAGTTAGACACTATACCGTGCCCCATTACATCCGCCAAAATAGTAACAATTGTACCATCAGATTTTCTTATAGTATGGTAAAAGTCTCCGCCTACAACTTTAGCAGGTTTATGGAAATATGTTAACTCTCTATTTTCTCCTAGTTCTTTATTTCCTTTATTCATTATAAGCTTTTGCTGTTGGTTTAAAACTTTTAGTTCATTTTCTAAAACATGATGCTTTACTTCACTTTTGCTATACTCATATAATTGCATCGCAACCGATACCTGTTTTGCAAGAATACTTAATATATTTAAATCATCTTTAGTGTAGTTTTTACTATTAGTACACGCTATATATCCAATAACTTCATTTTTACTCATTAATTTATGATATATATACGTCCTTACATTTCCTACGTTTTCGTCCTTACTTACTTCATTAGAGTATGTTCCCGTAACTTTATCATCTACCAATTTTTCTAAAACAGAGTATGCTTCTATCAATTTGTCACCTTGTGAGCTGTAAGAGCTAAATACTTGTCTATTTTTTCCCTTACTATTTATGATTATCGCCGATTCTTTACTATTAGTAATATTACAAGCTTGTTTGCTTAGATGGTCTAAGAAACTTTTTATATCTTTATTTAGATATAGTTTTTTAGTAGCCTCATTTATAGATGCTATAGCAGCTCTTAGTTTATTTATTAATGTTTGAATATCATTATTTTTACTTGTTATCTCTATAGATAAACTTATAAGCGATGCTACCGATGATATAAAGTTCATATCTTCATCACTTATTTTATCTTCAGCCGTTAAAAAGCAAGTCATAAAACCCGTTACTTTTTCATTCACTATTAGGGGAAATACTATTCTGCCTACATACCCTTCTTGTGTTGCTAAATCTCTTTCATTAAGGGCTCTTTCATCTTCGAATACATTTTCTACATACACAACCCTTTGCTCTTCCACTGCTTCATGTATATATCGTGGGTATTCACTAAAGTTTATTTTAACCCCTATTGGTCTATCCATAGGAAACACTTGTGATATATAGTTTAAAGTTTGAGAACACACTAAATAAGCATACTCATAATTATTTTTATAAAATAAATTTACACATGCTTTTGCTGGGTGCACTACATCTAACATCTTTTCTATAATCTTGTCTTTTATATCAAAAAAATTGTTAGACTCAGTTACTAAGGTGGATATTTCTACAACACGCTTTAGTCTTTCATTCTCATTATAGTACTTCATATAGGTATTTCATCTCCCCTCTTTATATTAGTCTATTTATTAATATTACTATATATATCTTTTATAGTAAACATAAAAACTAATATAAAGCAACCTATTATTATGTAGTTAAAATTTGAAAATATTCCTATTAATAGCAAACTTATTAATGCATTAATCTTTTGTTTTATCTTATCAGTAACTATATTTTGAGTTCCTTGTTCTATATTGTTTTTTATATACCCCATTCCATCTTTTACTTGATCTTTAACTTGTGCTTCTACATACGTTTTATACAAAACATATGTAATCATAATTAAAATCACACCTATACCAAACAACAAATTAATACTCAATGCTATAAATAGCATTGATAGCATTAATATTATTTTAAATACTAAGATAAAAAAATTATCTATTTTCATACCTATATTACTTATATCTTTAAACTCTTCTCGTAAAGAATAATCTTTATTTGGCATACTTTTCATCTTTGTTTTAACTATTTCAGAATAAAATAGCTTAATTATTCCATTTATCACTTAAATTACCTCCTTTTAAAAACATATTTATAATGTTTACAATTATAAATATGTTTATACTTGTTAATACTATATAATATGCGAATTTAAATAATAAGGAGTGGTTATATGAATATAGAACAATTAGATTTAGAAACTCGCAGTAAAATTTATTCTCATACTAAAAAAATTTTAAGAAAGTACCAAAAAGGTATTACAACAGGTAAGTTAACAGCTACTAGTTTCGCGGATACAATATTAGAAAATGAAGATATATCTACAATAATAGACCAAGATATATTAAATGAAGAAGACTTTAAAAGTTCATACATAAGTTATATAGATACTTTAATTAAAACACAAAATGAAAACATAAAAAATTCAAAACGAAAAAATCCAATCTCTACTAATATAAAACCTACTATAACTCAACAAATACAACTTAAAAATTTACTTTTAGAAACTGGATATGAATTAAATATACCTGCTCAATATTTAAATAATAGCGATGTTTTAAGCATATCAAAATATTTATCTACAGGAACAATAGATTTAGGCAATGAAAAAATTTATAATTACGTAAATAAATTAAAAAAACACTAAGGCGAAGTAAAGCCTTAGTGTTTTTTCTTAGCCTAGAGCTTTTTCTAATTTGCTAAGATGTTGTATAGGATAGTATTTTAATAATTCTTTAAATTGCTCAACTGTAAGCCCATCAGTTGTAGTATATATTTTTATTTTTTCATCTAAATCCCCATTTATAAATTTTGTTTTTACTTCTTGAAAGTTCATATTCATAATCTGTACTCCTTTTAATATATTTAATTTCTATAGTATTTTATCCAGATTATTTTTTTTTACTCTTTCCTTTTATTTTACCTAAAATTATAATAGTTTTAAAAAATAAAAAAGGAAGGTTATGAACCTTCCTTCTTTTAATCCTTTACTTTTGTTGTCCGCTTATTTGCTTTTCTGCCATTTCAACTAATTTTTTAGTCATGTATCCACCAACATATCCATTTTGTCTTGCTGTCATATTTCCTTTATCAGCAGCTTCATAATCTGACATTCCTAATTCATTAGCTATTTCTAATTTCATTTGTTTTAATGCTGTTTTAGCTTCTGGTACTGCTTTTTGGTTGTAGTTTGTCATGTTGATTACCTCACTTTATTAGTTTTGTAGTAATTATGGAGTTTTTATTTTTAAATTTGCAAATTTATTTTGAACAACTTTTAGCTCCATTTACTGTTTGTGTTGTTCATGTTCTTATTATGCCAATTTGTTTTTTTTATATACTTATTTTTTAAAAAAATATATTTTAAAACTACAAAATCTATTAAAATTTATTAACAACTTATTCCCGCTAAATATCCAGTTGAAAATGCTATTTGAAGATTAAAACCACCTGTATATGCATCAACATCTATAACTTCACCTGCAAAAAATAAACCTTCTATTAATTTAGATTCCATTGTTGATGAATTTATTTCATTAGTTTTTATTCCTCCTGATGTTACTATTGCTTCATCTATAGACTTATACTTCTTAATATTAAACTCTATATTTTTCAGTAAGTTAACTAAATGCTTTCTTTGCTCTCTAGATATTTGATGTACTACTGTATCCTTATCAATTTCACTTAAATTTATTATGTACGGTATCAATTTTTTAGGTAATAAATCATCCAAGCTGTTTTCAAATTTTTTATTAGTGTATTTTTTAAAATCTTTTTGTATTCTTTTATCTAGTGTTTCTTCTGTTAAAGCTGGTTTCAAGTCTAATAAAACCTTGTATGTTTCATTTTCAAAAGACTTCATTCTACAACTAGCAGATCTTATTATGGGACCTTCTATACCAACATCACTAAATTCCATTTCCCCAAAATCTTCATATATATTTTTTCCCTTTTTATCTATTACTTTTATAGAAACATTTCTAAGTGCTAGTTTATTAAGGCTATATACATCTTGTATAGTTTCTAACCCTATCAATGAAGGTGTTGGCTTTACTATTGTATGTCCTAAGCTTTTGGCAAATTTATATCCATCCCCTGTAGATCCAGTTCTAGGATAACTAACACCTCCAGTTGCAACTATAACACTATCGCATTTTATTACCTTTTTATCACTTAATATTACACTTTCTACTTTACCATTTCTTTGCTGTATTTTTTCAACCTTAGCATTAGAAATTACTTCAACCTTATTTTGTCTCATTTGCTTTTCAAGTGCTACAACTACATCTTTAGCTTTATCACTTTCTGGAAATACTCTTTTTCCTCTTTCTGTCTTTGTTTTTACTCCAAGAGAGTTAAACATATCTATAACTTGATCATTTGTAAATGTATAAAATGCACTATATAAAAATTTACTATTGGTAGGTACATTTTCTATCAATTCTTCTATATCACAATCATTAGTTATATTACATCTACCTTTTCCTGTAATAAGTAACTTCCTTCCTAATCTATCATTTTTCTCTAATAAAGTAACATCATGTCCCATACTAGCTGCCGTTGAAGCTGCTAGCATACCTGCTGCTCCTCCACCTATTACGATTACTTTTTTCAAATCTATCATTCCTTCCAAAATTTTTCAAATAATAATGGTGCACCAGCCATAGCGTATATCATTAATAATGCATATCTTAAGTATCCACCTATATAATTTGATGGCATAATTAATTTTAAAATAATATAAACTGCACCTAAACTTATAACTCCAAATAAATATCTATATATTTTTGACTTCATACAAACATCTACATTGAATTTTATATATTCTTTTTCTATTATATAACCTATTATAAATCCGCTTATTAAGCCAACCATTTTTACATATTCAATACTATTTACTACAAATATCCATAGTACCATAGGTATTAGTACAAAATTAAAGTATCTATATTTTTCATTTTGTTCTACCTTATGCAATATGTAATTACAAGTAATAGTAAATACTATACCAAATATCCATCCAAATAATACATCTATAGGCCAATGAACTCCCAAATATAATCTAGATATTCCTATTCCTAAAAATATAATAGTTCCAGTTATATATACATATCTATTTTTGACTATACTCATTATACTTACCCAAAATGTAGTTCCTATTTGAGTATGACCACTTGGAAATGAATATCCTGTGGCGGTTGATGTTCTCATAGATTCAATTCCTTTTACACCTATTGGTCTAGGTGCTTTAAAAAATTCTTTAACGCCTGTATTTAAAGCTATATTTCCAGTTAATGCAAATATTAATCGTTGTCCATATCTTTTATTTACACACCAATATAAAATAGAAGCAACTATAAATATAACCGGTGTTTCTGTACTCATAGTTATAATTAAAAATATCATATTTAATATAGGACTTTTAAATGTTTGTATATATTTTAATATTTGAACTTGAATATTCATGTACTATCTACCTCCTCTTAAACAAGCCCATGTTTACACCCTTTTTTATAATGTCATTTTTCTATATTTTTCATTATATAAAAAAAGAGTAGCATAAGCTACTCTTTATTATATCCCTTCATCTGTAAAATCTACAACTTTCTTTTTAGGATTTATACTATTTATACCTGTTTCTTTTATTAAACTGCTATCAATTCCACATCCTAAGGATAGCATCATTGCAGACTCTACGAGCATAGGTAAGTTTGTTCCACAAAATACTTCTATTTTATTGTTGTCTAATGCTAATTCACAACTAACCTTAAAAGGTGTTCCACCAGCTAAATCTGTAAATATATATATTCTATCCCCTAAAAAATCATCTACTAACTCTTTAATATCTAATTTTAATTCTTTTGGAGTTTTAGATTCTATAAAATCGACTACTTTTACAAAATCAGATTCTCCAACTATTAAATTCAAACTACTCTTTAATCCAGATGCAAAATTTCCATGTCCTGTTATTATAATCATTTGATTCCCCCTAGAATAATCCTATATAAGCTCCAACTATACCTATAACTACCATTATTAATATATTTATCATAGGACTTACATTTTTCTTAACTAATCCATACATTCCAAAAGTTAATCCAAGCGGTAAAAGTTTTGGCATTATTCCATCTAGTATCTCTTGTACTTTTAATGCCGTTTCACCTATAGGTATTTCTGTAACTATATTTATATTTACATAAGAAGCTATTAATGCTCCAACAACTATCATTCCTAGTATAGTTGCTGCTCTTGTAAATTCTTTAGCATTTTTAGTAAGCTTCGTTATACCCTCAGTACCAGTCTTATATGACCAATGCATTAACCAAAATCTAAGACCTAAGTGAACAACATTAAACATTAACAAGAATATTATAGGCCCTGCTATACTTCCCTCAAGTGCCAAATTAGCTCCTACTCCTGCAGATATCGGAAGTAATGTGAACCAGAATATAGCATCTCCTATACCACCTAATGGTCCCATAGCTGCTACTCTTAAAGAACGTATAGTTTGAACATCTGCTTTCTTTTGCTCTAATGATAAAATTATCCCCATTACAAATGTAATTAAAAATGGATGACAATTAAAAAACTCTAAATTATGTTTCATCGAAGTAGCTAAATCTTGTTTGTTTTTGTGTATTTTTCGAAGCCCTGGAAGTATAGAGTATAACCATCCTCCAGCTTGCATTCTTTCATAGTTAAATGATGCTTGTAAAAACATAGATCTCCATGCCATTTTATTTAATGTTTTTTTATCTAATGTCTCACCTTCTGTTTTGTCTATATATTCAGTATGAATCATTGCTGTTTTTTTTATATTAGATGCCATCACTCATACCTCCTCCAATATTTTTAGTTTTTATACTTGCATTAAAATCGTATACAGCTACAACTAATCCAATTATAGCTAAAGCTAAAAGTGGTAAATTTAAATATGCAACTAAAACAAATCCTAACATCATAAATATTACATATTCTTTGCTCAACATAACTTTAAGTAACATTGCAAATCCTAATGCTGGCATCATCTTTCCAGCAGCTTCTAATCCAGTCCATACTTGTTGTGGTAAAACTTGAGTTAGTGTATCGCCTATTGCTTGCCCTGCTAATAATCCTGCTAAAACTATCAACGCAAATGATACCCCAAGTATTCCCATAGCCATGTAGTTTACTTTATCTATTCCTTTTGGATTAGCTTGCTCTGCTGCCTTATCACATAATCTCATTAATGGTGACATTACTGTAAATAAAGTTGTTACAGCATATTGCCCCAATAATGCAAATGGTATTGCTACAGGTAATGCTGCACTTGTATCTAATCCTGACGTTATAGCAAATACAGTTGCCATGATTCCACCTATAACAGCATTTGGAGGCTGAGCTCCTCCTACAGGCATAGCTCCTATCATCATAAGTTCATAAGATCCACCAACTATAAGTCCAGTATTTAAATCTCCCATTATAGCACCAACTATAGGTCCCATTACTATAGGTCTATATAATGATTCCAAAAAGTTAAACTGGTCTATAGCTGCTATAAAAGTTACAATTAAGATTAAAGCAATTTGCATAAATCCTAGTTCCATAAAATTCCCTCCCCTTTATTTTAATAATCCATCTATACTTTCAGCAGATTCACTTGGAACTCTTCTGATTTCTAGCTCTACACCTAACTCCCTAAGCTTTTGAAATGTAATCACATCATCATCATCTACACATACCGCTTTTGAAACTTGTCTTTTACCTTGTGCCATATGCATATTTCCTATATTTACTTTTTTAATAGGAACTCCACCCTCTACAAGTCTTAAAACATCTTGAGGATTCTCGCAAATTATAGCTATATGCTGAGCTTCACTAGCTTTATGTATTATGTTTATAGTTTTTTCTATTGTAAAGTATCTAGTTTGGGCAAAACTTGGTGCTGCCATATCCATAAGCCCCTGTCTAAATTCATTTGTTGCTACTTCATCATTTGCTACTAACAGTAAATTTGCACCTACACTAGAAGACCACATTGTTGCTACTTGCCCATGTATTAGTCTGTTATCAATTCTTGTTAAGACTATATTTGGCATAATATCTCCCCCTTAAATATTTTCTTATGTCTTATATTTATCTATCTTTTTATATGTCTATATTTCATTCTACGTATGTATATTTAAATTTATTATAGATTTTTTTATTATTTATATTTATTTTCTTTATAAAAAAGAGGCTATCTTAAAATAGGTCATTCATCATAAA
>NZ_JBOFKN010000222.1:0-1364 GCF_051657365.1 Paraclostridium sp. | reverse complement strand
AATCTCCGGTTACATAGTAACTTATTTTATTATAATTTTTTAAATTTGCAACACTTTTTAATTTTTTTAATTGTTCACCAACTAATCTAGTAGTTTCTTTAGCTGGATTAACTATAGTACACTGAGCTATAGCTCTAATTTTTTCTTCTAGGTATGGGTAGTGAGTACAACCTAAGATTAGAGTATCAATATCTTTAGGTAACTTTTCAATATAGTTTTTTAAAATATTGTGAGATTCTTCGGTGTCCTTCCAACCTTTCTCTATCATAGGACAAAGCAGTTCACATCCTTGTTGGTATACCTCATAACTTTCATTTAAATTTTGTATAGCATTTTTATAAGCATTTGTTTTAGCTGTCAATGGAGTTGAAAGTACCCCAATTTTTTTATTTTTACTTTCCCTAAGTGCCATAGTAGCTCCTGGATTTATAACGCCTATAATTGGGAGAGTAGGAAATTTTTCTTTTAAATAATCTAGAGAAGCCACAGTGGCAGTGTTGCAAGCTATAACTATGAGGTCGACATCTTTATTTATTAAAAATTCACTGATTTTATAACAAAGCTTTTGAATATCCTCAATTGTTTTAGTTCCATATGGAGAGTTAAAACTATCACCATAATAAATAAATTCAGTAGAATTTAGCTCTTTTAATAACTCTTTTAAAACTGTTAAACCACCAACACCAGAATCAAAAACTCCTACTTTCATATTTTCCTCCTTATACTATATAAAAAATGTATAAAAAAAAGTCTAAAATTATTCTTAGATAGTTTTCAAAACTATTTTAAAGATAATTTTAGACCTCATTTACTTTTAGAATCATAAATAAGTGTATTTTTTTATTTCTTCATTTATTTAATTAATAGATGTTATACCTCAAGTTTTCACTTCTGTCAAATTTTTGTTTTAATTTTTTTATTTGACTTTTAATCGTTCTTAGAGTATATATTATTCATAGGAATTATTTGATACTAGGGGAGATAGTTGATGAAAGAAAAGTATATTGTTGGGACTGCAAAAACGTCTATAGACAATGCAATAACTAAAAATTATAATAGCTTTTTTGTGGGTTTTATCATTGATGAAAATGGAAAAATTTTAGATGTTGAAGCTTCTGCAATTTTAAAGATAACGAATGATTTTATTAAAAAAATTTTTGTTGGAAAAGACTTTATAAAAGATTTTGAAGAGATAAGTTCTATCATATTAAAAAATTATTTAGGATCCTCTCAAAAATCTATAATCGTAGCCTATAAAGACGCTATAAAAAAATATAATCAATCAGTGAATTAATACACTTATTTATCAAAAAAAAACGTAAATAAGGTCTAAAATTCTAATTAATATAGAGTTTTAGGCCTTT
>NZ_JBOFKN010000221.1:0-2255 GCF_051657365.1 Paraclostridium sp. | reverse complement strand
AGTCTTGGCAGTAACCGCCACGTTGCTTTGCTTAGCCATCAGCGCGCCCCCTGTTGCATCATCCACGCAGCGAACGCCGAATTAACCCGGCAACTCACACCTGCAAAATTCACCTCGTACACGTAACCACCACGAGAGCCGCCACGAATAGGCAAGCATTTCAGTTGTGTGAGGCGCCGTTCTTTGTTTAAATTGCGTTGAATCATTACGTTCTCTCCTTTCCGAACCGATGATTTCCGAGAAGCCCTGTTGTTCCAGCAACGGGGCTTTTCACTTTTTTGGAGTTATCGCTTCCAGTGCTGACAGCACGCTCTGGCATGCAGCCAACGCTTCATGCGCTTCCTTAATGGCCACCAGCCGACTTTCATCATCACCCGCCAGCAAATGGTTCAGCGCAGCATTGGCAGACTCGCCATGCTCTTTGCATGACTTACCCACCAGCACCTTCAGGTCATGACGTGCTTTGGCTTCTGGGTCCATCAGGTGACAAACAACCCCCAAAGGATTTAAGAAATCATTCAGGTGCTGTTCTGCGATTTGAGGGAATGCGTGAATAACTGCCGGCAGCAAGCTGACGACTACAGCGTGATTGGCAAGGTTGCTTTCTGAACGATCTAACGCACGGAACAAGTTCTGTTCGTTGTTCCACATATCGTCAGTAGTTTTCGGGGATACCAGCAGATCGCGAACGCCAGCGCGGGTGTTTATTCCTAGTGTGAATACAGAATCAACGATATGACACGCAACAGTCTTACGGGATATACTAACGCGCGACGCATTTACTATGTTTTGTATTAACCCGAATACGTTTTGCATATGTACCTCTCTAAAATGAGGTGATTTGTTTAAATCTGGTACACGACTTGTATGTAAACGAATGTGTGACACACTTAACGCATTCATTTTGTTTCCGGTTGTGTGTTACCGATTTCCGGCCAGAAGTCAGTAACGTCCAGATCGATGTTGTGTTGCCGAGCCAGTGTATACAGCGCTGGCAGGCGGGATGGCGGAATCCCGCGAGAGCTCCAGTTCGTAACGCATGCCTTAGTGCATCCAATTTGGGTTGCAACTCCGGTACACGAACCGAAATGGTCTCTCAGGCGTTTTAGAATTTTTTGAGTATTCATAAGTCATTAATACACGTGACGTGTCCATTTTGCAAACGTTATGTTTATAATGCCGTGAGGATGTGTGATGTTCAAGAAGGTTGAGGAGTGGTTAGAAAAAAATTCGCTATCAATGGCGTGGCTCGCTAAGGAGCTGGGTGAACACTCGGCCACTGTGAGTAATTGGAAATCACGTAACTCAATACCAAAAGCTAAACTCTCAGCGGTAGCATCCATCTTGGGTTGCACTACTGAGCAGCTATTGAGCGATGAGCCACTGCCTGAAATCAGCGATTGCCCACCAGAAACCGCAGCTCTTTTGATCGAGGCATTCGGTGGGGTAACTATTTGCGACAGAATTCACTGGTCAGATATTGATGATTGGTTGGATGGTGTGCCGGTTGGTTATGGAAAGTATTTCATCCCAGGCGAAACCTCAAAGCAGTCATTCGTTACTGAGCTTCCAGTGAGCATAGGCTTATCTATCAATGAGATGGGAGCACCTAGCGATACTATAGCCGTTGATGCAGGGCTTACCGTAGATGACTTGGAAAACGCAGACTACGTGCTGGCTAGGTATGGATCTGAGCGGCAAATCACTGCATGGCAATTCCGCCGCATTGGCCCTAAAGAGTTCTTGATAAATCAAGATCCGCAACTGAACTTACCGCCACTTCCTGTATCACGAGGTGACTGGACGCTGATCGGTAAAATCCTCTACTCCATGCGTCTCTCTGCATAATACCGGCTCCGGCCGGTTTATTTTTTCCTCTCTACCAGCAGCATCATCACGCTCAAATACGAGCTCTTGCACCTCGCCATCTCTGAGATAGCGGATTCCTATTCGCATACCCACGCCCCAAAACACTGTATATATATACAGGCCATCATCTTAATACCAAACAGCAATAAAACTCAACACCAACAGTCACATAAACAATAAAAAACAAAATAACTCACATTTTGGATTGCATGAGTAAACATTCTGTGTATTATTAAAAACAGAAAGATTGTAAACCGACCGCTCGGGGCTAGCCAGAAATGGCCGCCTGAACCGGTAACCAGCGCAAGGGAGTTCTCGCCCCTATCCAATTTGGATCAGCTCGGTTCAGGAATAAGCGGGTGCGTGATCTGCACGTAACACAAGCA
>NZ_JBOFKN010000220.1:0-26705 GCF_051657365.1 Paraclostridium sp. | reverse complement strand
ATAATTCTACAATAATATAAAAAAACCTTCTTTTTATACAAAATGTTAGAAATAAAAATCATACATATAGTATTTTAACAAAAATAGACAATTATAGCTAAGAAAATTAAAAAAAGAGGTGAATTAATTGAAAATACTTTTAACAACATTAAATTCTAAATTTATACATACAAATTTAGCAATAAGATATCTTAACCAAATGGTAAAGGATATTGAAAATATAGATGTAGAAATAAAAGAATACACAATTAACAATGAGTTAGATTTTATACTAAAAGATATATATGTAAATAATTATGATGTTATACTGTTTTCAACATATATATGGAATGTAAATGATATTGTTAAGATATGTAATAATTTAAAGAAAATAAAGCCAAATATCAAAATAGCTTTAGGCGGACCAGAGGTAACTTACGATAGTGAAGAAGCTATGAAAAAGTATGATTTTGTAGACTACATACTTTATGGAGAAGGCGAGCTTATATTTAGAGATTTTACAAAATATCTAAAAGGCGATATGAAAATAGAAGATGTAGATGGTCTAGTTTATAGAAGTAAGGATAAAGTTATAACAAATAAACCTATGAGACTTTTAGAAAATTTAGATTTGATACCTAGTCCATATGAAACGTTAAATAAAGATGAATACGAAAATAGGATAGTATATTATGAAACATCTAGAGGTTGTCCTTTTAATTGTCAATATTGTTTATCTTCAACAATGCAAGGATTAAGATATTTTAGTATAGATAGAGTAAAAAAAGACTTGAAAGCTCTTATAGATGCAAAAGTTTCTCAAATAAAATTTATAGATAGAACTTTTAATGCAAATAAAAAATTCGCTATGGAGATTATGAAATTTTTAATGGAAAATGATAATGAATATACAACTTATCATTTTGAAGTTACAGCTCATTTATTAACAGAAGATATGTTAGAGTTTTTAAAAGACTGCAAGGAAGGTTTATTTCAGTTTGAGATAGGAGTTCAAACTACAAATGAAAAGGTATTAGAAGCTGTAGGGAGAAGAGATGATTTTAGTAAACTTTCATATGTAGTTCAAAAAATAGCTACATACAGAAATATACATCAACATCTAGATTTAATAGCTGGATTGCCATATGAAAATTATAGTAGTTTTGAAAACTCATTTAATGATGTTTTTAATTTAGGTATAGAGCACCTACAATTAGGTTTCTTAAAAATGATAAAAGGAACTGGTATAAGAAATAATGCAGATGAGCATGAATTCAGATATAAAGACTATCCTCCATATGAAGTTTTATACAATAAGTATATAAGTTACAATGAAATTTTAAAATTAAAAGATATAGAGGAAATATTAGAAAGATATTTTAATTCTAAAAACTTTGTTCTTTCAATGAGATATATAATTCATAATTACTATAAAGAAAGTCCATTTAAATTCTTTGAAAATTTTGCAACATATTTTAATGATAATGGTTATTTTAATGCGTCACAAGGTAAGAACCAATTATATAAAATATTATTAGATTTTTATGTAGAAAAAATCAATTTAAATAATGATTTATTTAGAGAAATTATAAAATATGATTACATATCTTTAGGAAAAACATCTAGTGTTCCTACATTTATGGATAAAGTAGACGCTGAAGATTTTAAAAATAGATGCCATTTATTTTTACAAAATGAAGAAAATATATTAAAATATATACCTAGATTTGAAAATACTCCTGCTAAACAAATAATAAAGTATGTTCATTTTGAAATATTTAAATATGATATATTAGAATTAAAGAAAGACATAAAAACTAAATTACAACCAAAGGAAAGTACCGTTTTATTTGTTTATGATGATAAAAAGGTGTTTGAGAAATCTAAATCATACACAGTAGAAATATAGGAGGTATAAAATGAAGTTTAGAGTTGAGAAACATATATTAAAAAAAGCCGAAGAATTAGCATTCTTAAGAATAAAAAATGGTGCAGACTTTAATTTAAAAGGATATGATTTTCCTGAAGATGGATTAGATGTACCTATAAAAAATGATGTGTTAGTAAAAGGAATAAAAACTAATACAGCTCAAAATGGATTAAGTTCAATGTCTATTGCTGATGCAATGATGTATATAATGGGAATTGATAGCAACTTTAAATATAATGATGAGTATAAAAAGTTCCTTGATGCTATAGAAAAAAACTTAGAACTAGACTTAAAAGCTTATATGGGATATATGTCTAGAAAGTATTTTGAAGCAGGGGAATATACAGATGCATTAATATATTTAAAATGTAGTGCTACGTTATATCCAGAGGATGTAGAGGTTTTATACCATTACGCCATAGTTTGCCAAGAATTAGCTAAGCAACATCAAAAAAATGGTGATGAACAACCTATGGAGGCATTTTTATTAGATGCAATAGAAGTATTAGAAAAAGTTAGAGATTTAGATGAGTCTTTTGCACTTGCTCATTACCATTTAGGATATCATTATTACAATCAAAACCAATATATAAAATGTAAAGTTACTTGGGAAGAAGCTATAAAACTTGGATTACCAGAAGATTTATGTGCGGAAATACAAGAAGTAATGGGAAAAATGGACTTTAAGGTTCAGTATGAAGAAGGATACAATTTAGTATTCCAAGGAAAAAATGAAGAAGGTTTAGAAAAATTATTACCATTATCAGATGAGCATGGTGATTGGTGGAATCTTTTATTTATGATAGGATTAGCATATAGAAATATGAACGATGTAGGACAAGCTCAGAAATATTTTGAAAAGATACTTATAATAAGACCTAATCAAGTAGATACACTAGTGGAATTAGGACTTTGCGAAGCATCTACTCATAATATGAAAGGTGCTATAGAATATTTTGAGAAAGCAGCTAAATTAAAGAAAGAAGATCCAGAAATACTTTGTAATTTAGGGATGGCTTATTTAAATGATGCAGATTTAGATAATGCTATTTACTATATAGAGAGAGCTTATGAAATAGATCCACAGGATGAAGTAACAGTTGCATGTTTAAGGGAATTAGATCAATATAGATAAACAAAAAGCTATGAGAGTTTACTCTCATAGCTTTTTTATTTAAATAAAAAGGAGTAAGCGATGATATGTCAAATTAGATTAATTAAGGTATTGATAATTTTATATACATATTTATATATTGACAAAAGTAAAGATATAAGGAGGCATTACATTGATTAGAAATTTAAACGACATAATAAGTGAGTTAAAGGTAAATAAAAGGATGAAATTAGCTGTGGCAGCAGCTCAAGATAAAGAGGTTTTACAAGCTGTTTTAGATGCTATGAATATGAATATAATAGAACCTATATTAGTTGGTAATAAAGATGAAATAAAAAAAATAGCAAATGACTTAAATTTAAGTTTAGCAAATATTAATATAATTGATGCTAATACTTACGAAGAATGTGCAGAAGTAGCTGTTAAGTTGGTAAGTAGCAAAAAAGCAGATTTTTTAATGAAAGGCATACTAGACACTTCAATACTACTTAAGTCTGTTTTAAATAAAGAATATGGGTTAAGAACAGATAGTTTATTAAGTCATGTCATGATATATGAGATTCCTACATATCATAAATTATTAATACTTACAGATGGTGGAATGAATATAAATCCAAATTATGAACAAAAAGAAAAAATAGTTAAAAATGCAATTAAAGCATGTAAAGCATTAAAAATTAATAATATAAAAATAGCTGCTTTAGCAGCTAAAGAAAAAATAGATAATAAAATGCAAGCTACAGTAGATGCACAAAAACTACAACAAGCTAGTGAATCAGGTGTATTTGGAAATGGTGTTATTTTGGCAGGACCTTTAGCTCTTGATTTAGCAATATCATTACAAGCATCGAAAGTGAAAAAATTTAAGAGTGAAGTATCAGGTGATGTAGATGTAGTAGTAGTTCCAACTATAGAAGTTGGAAATGGAATAGGTAAATCTTTAACTTATTTAGCTAATGCTAAGTCTGCTGGAGTAGTAATGGGAGCAAAGGCTCCAATAGTACTTGTTTCAAGAGCTGATTCTCATGAATCAAAATTATATTCAATAGCTTATGGAGCATTAATATCTATGCTAGATAATAATATATAAAGTATTTGTTAAAAAATTACCTAAATTATAGTGAAAGTAGAGTTTATAGTTGCTATAATTTAGGTAAATGTGATTATTTTAAATGTAGAAATAGACGAAGCTCATATAAAACAACATACTCAGTTCTATTAAAAATTTTATAAAAAGGGGATAGAAGTATGGATAAGAAGATGTTGACTATCGATTTAAACAGCCAAGAACTTATAGAAAAGGCTCAAAGAGATGGAGTAGAGACTATGTATGACAGGAAGCTTGCTATGAAAGCTCAATGTGGATTTGGTCTTCAAGGGGTATGCTGTAGAATATGTTCAGCAGGACCTTGTAGAATAACTCCAAAAACTCCACTAGGATTATGTGGAGCAGATGAACATGTAATAGTAGGTAGAAACTTCGCAAGAATGGTTGCAGGTGGTACAGCAGCCCATTCAGACCATGCTAGAGGTATAGTACATACAATGGCTATAGCTAGTAGAGATGGGAATTATACAATAAAGGATGAAGTTAAATTAATAAATTTAGCTAAAGAATGGGGAGTAGAAACAGAAAATAGAGATATATATGATATAGCTCATGAAATTGCAGATATGGCATTGATGGAGTTTGGAAAGCCTCATGGTACATTAAACTTTTTAAGTAGAGCACCATATCAAAGAAGAGATATATGGAAAAAATATAATATAGAACCAAGAGCAATAGATAGAGAAGTAGTTACAATCATGCACTCAACTCATATGGGATGTACTGCTGATATAGATAGTTTAATAAACTTATCATTAAGAACTTCATTCGCAGATGGATGGGGAGGTTCTATGATAGGAACTATATTCAGTGATATATTATTTGGCACACCTACAATAAGACAATCAGAAGCAAATTTAGGAGTATTAGAAGATAATAAAGTAAATATAATATTACATGGTCATGAACCTTCATTATCAGAAATGATAGTATTGGCATCTGAAGATCCAGAACTTGTAGCATTAGCTAAAGAAGTTGGATCAGAAGGGATAAATTTAGCTGGTATGTGTTGTACAGGTAACGAGGTTACTATGAGACATGGAGTAAGAACTGCAGGAGATTTCCATCAACAAGAATTAGCTATAATAACAGGAGCTGTTGAAGCTATGATAGTTGATGTTCAATGTATATTCCCTGCATTAGCTAAGGTTTCTGAATGTTATCATACAAAATTCATAACGACATCACCAAAAGCTAAAATATCAGGGTCAACTTATATAGAATTTAATGAAGAAACAGCATTTAATGATGCTAAAAAAATAGTAAGAGAAGCTATACTTAATTTTAAAAATAGAGATAAAGAAAAAGTTTATATACCACAGTTAAAATCAAGTACAACAGTTGGATTTAGTGAGCAAGCTATAATAGGTCAATTAGATAGAGTCGTAAACTCTCAAATAGATAAACCAGGAACTGTTAAGCCATTAGTAGACTGCTTAAAATCAGGGGTACTAAGAGGAGTAGTAGGGGTAGTAGGATGTAACAATGCAAGAAGTGTTTCAAATAAAGCTCACGTAACTATAATGAAAGAATTAATTAAAAATGACATATTAGTTGTAACAACTGGATGTGGAGCTTCAGCAGCAGGTAAATTTGGATTATTAAACAAAGATGCTAAAAATATGGCAAGTAAAGGTCTTGCTACAGTTTGTGAGTTAGCTGATATACCACCAGTTCTGCATTTAGGTTCTTGCGTTGACTGTAGCCGTATATTAAATGTTGTAGCGGAAGTTGCTAAATATTTGGATATGGATATGTGTGATATACCAGTAGCAGGTGTAGCTCCAGAGTGGATGTCTGAAAAGGCAGTTGCAATAGGAACTTATGTCGTTGGATCAGGTATAGATACTTACTTAGGTATAATGCCTCCAATAGGTGGATCTTCAAAAACAGTAGAGATATTAACAGAAACTTTAAATGATAGTATGGGGGCAACATTCAAGGTTAATGAAAACCCAGAAGAATTAGCTCAAATGATAATAAATGATATAGAAAAGAAACGTGTTCATTTTGAAAATTTAGTTGCACAAAAAAAATCAGAGCAAGATGCTGCACCAGCGGAGGCTTAAAAATAGATAAATTATAAAACTAAGAATGCTACTTTGAAAAGATAGTATGAAAATAAATTAGTTTATGAAAACTAGCTTTAGTTTATTTTTCATGCATAAATAAAAACTAAAGACAAATATAGGGGGAGAGAATATGAAAATAGCTATAACAGGTAAAGGTGGAGTAGGAAAAACAACTTTTTCATCAATGTTATCTAGAATGTTTGCAGATGATGAATATAGAGTTTTGGCTGTTGATGCAGACCCAGATGCAAATTTAGGTTTAGCTCTTGGATTTCCAAAGGAGACCTATGAATCAATAGTTCCCATATCAGATATGAAAAACTTAGTTTCAGAAAGAACAGCGGCAAAAACAGGAACTTTTAATAAGATGTTTAAATTAAATCCAAAAGTAGATGATATCCCAGAAAAATTTTGTAAAGAACATAATGGAGTAAGACTTTTAACATTAGGAACTGTAGATTCAGGTGGAAGTGGATGTGTATGCCCTGAACATGTTTTATTAAAAAGATTATGTTCTCATCTAATATTACAAAATAATGATGTTGTAATAATGGATATGGAAGCAGGAATAGAACATTTAGGTAGAGGAACTGCACAAGGTGTAGATGCTTTTATAGTAGTCGTAGAACCAGGGGAACGAAGTTTACAAACTTACAGAAAAGTAAAAAAATTAGGAACTGATATAGGGGTTAAAAAAGTTTTTGTAGTAGGTAATAAAGTGAGAAACAAAGAGGATGAAAACTTCATAAAAGATAACTTACAAGATGGGGAATTGCTAGGGTTTATTAGCTATAACCAAGATGTTATAGATTCAGATAGATCAAGCAAATCTCCATACGATGTAAGTTTAGATACTAAAAATCAGATAAATATGATAAAAAATAGATTAATGACGAATTCTTAGAATATTTAGTATAATAGATATAACGATATAAAGTAAGGAGGAGATTTAGTTATGGGATTTAAATCAGATATAGAAATAGCACAAGAAGCTAAACCACAAGATATAAGAGAAATAGCTAAAAAGTTAGGTCTAAGTGATGATGAAGTAGAGCTTTACGGTAAATATAAAGCAAAAGTTGATTATAATTTGCTAAAAAAGGATACTAAAAATAAAAAAGCTAAGTTGATATTAACTACAGCTATAAATCCAACTCCAGCAGGAGAAGGAAAGACTACTACTACTATAGGTGTAGCAGATGCATTTGCTAAATTAGATAAAAATGTATTAGTTGCATTAAGAGAGCCATCTTTAGGACCTGTATTTGGAGTTAAAGGTGGAGCTGCTGGTGGAGGGTATGCTCAAGTTATACCTATGGAAGATATAAATCTACACTTCACAGGAGATTTTCATGCTATAGGAGCTGCGAATAACTTATTGGCAGCTATGCTTGACAATCATATTCATCAAGGAAATTTATTAGGCATAGATCCAAGAAGAATAACTTGGAGAAGATGTGTAGATATGAACGATAGACAGCTAAGAAATATAACTGATGGATTAGGTGGTAAAGCACATGGAGTTCCAAGAGAAGATGGGTTTGATATAACTGTTGCTTCTGAAATAATGGCTGCTTTTTGTTTAGCTAATGACATAATGGATCTTAAAGAAAGATTAGGTAATATAATTGTAGGTTACACATACAATGGAGAACCTATAACAGCTAAACAATTAAAAGCTAATGGAGCAATGGCTGCTTTATTAAAAGATGCATTAAAGCCAAACTTAGTTCAAACATTAGAAGGTACACCTTCATTTGTTCATGGTGGACCATTTGCTAATATAGCACATGGATGTAACTCTGTAATAGCTACAAAAATGGCGATGCACTTTGCTGATTATGTAGTTACAGAAGCTGGTTTTGGAGCTGATTTAGGAGCTGAAAAATTTTTAGATATAAAATGTAGAATGGCAGATTTAAAACCAGATGCAGTTATTATAGTAGCTACTGTTAGAGCATTAAAATATAATGGCGGAGTAGCTAAGGATAAGTTAAATGAAGAAAATTTAGAAGCTTTAGAAGCAGGTCTTCCAAATCTTTTAAAACATGTTGAAAATATAACTAATGTATATGGATTACCGGCAGTTGTAGCTATAAATAGATTCCCTCTTGATACTGAAGCTGAGCTTAAGTTAGTTGAAGATAAGTGTAAGGCATTAGGTGTTAATGTTGCACTTTCTGAAGTATGGGCTAAAGGTGGCGAAGGTGGAATTGAAGTGGCTAAAGAAGTAATAAGATTAATAGATGAAGAAGAAAATAACTTTAGATTCTGTTATGAAGATGATTTATCTATAAAGGAAAAAATAGAAGCTATAGCTACTAAAATATATGGAGCTGATGGTGTTGATTTTGCTCCAGCAGCAGAAAAAGAAATCGAGAATTTAGAAAAATTAGGATTTGATAAATTACCTATATGCATGGCTAAAACTCAATATTCTTTAACTGATGATCAAACTAAACTAGGTAGACCTACAGGATTTAGAATAACTGTAAGACAATTAACTGTTTCAGCAGGTGCTGGATTTATAGTTGCACTTACAGGAGAAATAATGAAGATGCCGGGACTTCCAAAAGTTCCAGCAGCAGAAAGAATAGATGTTGATGAAAATGGTGTAATATCAGGATTATTCTAGTAAAATTATAGGAGGTGCTTGTTGTAAAACTAGTTACTTCCTCCGCACAAAGTACGGAAAATATGTACTTTAAGTGCTACGTCAGCAACTAGTTTTACAACTTCGCTAACCCATAATTTTACAAATAAAAATTAAACCTTATATAGGGGGAGAAGTATGAAGATATCAGAAAAAACATGTATAGATTTTGTTGATGAACTAGCCTCAAAATCAGCAGTTCCTGGTGGTGGTGGTGCGGCAGCTTTAACTGGAGCTATTGGTATTGCTCTAGGTAGTATGGTTTGCAACTTAACAATAGGAAAGAAAAAATATGCTGAGCATGAGGAAAGTGTAAAGTCTATATTAGAAAAAGCTAGAGAATTAGAGAAAGATTTATTAAATATGATAGATGAAGATGCAGAGTGTTTCTTACCTTTATCAAAGGCATATGGACTACCTAATTCTACTGAAGAAGAAAAAAAGATAAAAGCAGATACTATGGAAAGTGCACTTAAAATAGCATGTGAAGTTCCAATAAAGATAGTAAAAGTATGCTATGAATCTATTAAGTTACATGAAGACTTAGTGGACAAAGGTTCAAGACTAGCACTAAGTGATATTGGTGTTGGAGTTCAATGTTTAAGATCTGCTATTCTTAGTGGTCAATTAAATGTTGTTATAAATATAAATTCTATAAAAGATGAAGAATACGTGAAAAATATAAGAGATGAAGTTAATCGTCTTGTTGAAGATGGAGTTTCAATTTGTGATGTAGTTTATAATAAAGTTATAAATGAACTAAACAAATAAAACTCATATTATAATTTACTTAAGTTTTTAATATATAGGGGGCGCTAATTTGATGAACAATACAACAACTAAAGCAAAAATTATAAAAGGAAAACCAGTCGCTGATAAAATAAGTGAAAATTTAATAAAAGAAGTAAATGACTTAGTTAAAGAAGGCATAAAACCTAAATTAGCTATAGTTAGAGTAGGTGCTAGAGCTGATGATTTAGCTTATGAAAGAGGAGCACTTAAAAGATGCCAGACTATAGGAATAGAAACTGAAGTAGTGGAGTTAGATGAAAATATAAGTCAAGATGATTATATTAAGACTGTACAAAAGTTAAATAACGATGAAAAAGTTAATGGAATATTAGCATTTAGACCATTACCTAAGCATTTAAATGAAGATGAAATAAAATACCATATAGATCCTAGAAAAGATATAGATTGTTTCAATCCTATAAATACAGCTAAAATAGTAGAAAATGATGCAAGTGGATATCCACCATGTACACCTACTGCAGTTGTAGAAATATTGAAACACTATAATGTAAATTTATCAGGAGCTAACATTACTGTTTTAGGAAGATCTATGGTTGTTGGAAAGCCAGTATCTATGCTTTTATTAAATGAAAATGCTACAGTTACTATATGCCACTCAAAAACTAAAAATTTAGAAGAGATAACTTCACAAGCAGATGTACTTATAGCTGCAGTCGGTAGAGCTAAGATGGTTACTAATAATTACGTAAAAGATGGAGCGGTAGTAATTGATGTAGGTATAAATGTAGATGATGAAGGTAAGTTATGTGGAGATGTAGATACTGATGATATATTAGACAAAGTATGCATGGCAACACCAGTGCCAGGAGGGGTTGGATCAGTCACAACTTCAATATTAGCTAGTCATGTAGTAAAGGCTTGCAAATTACAAAATAAATAAATGGAGATTTTCAAGGGGGAATAGAGATGATAATTTCTGAAAATAAACCATTTGAAGAGATATTAGGTTATATAAAAGATGCTAAAAAAATAGTTTTAGTAGGATGTAACCAATGTGCAGCTACGTGTAAAAGTGGTGGAGAAGAAGAAGTTTTAAAGATGAAAGAAAAATTAGAATCTGAAGGCAAAGAAGTATTGGGATATCAAATATTAGATCCTGCATGTAATCTTTTAAAGTCTAAAAAAGATTTAAAAACATTAAAGTTAGAAATAAAGGAAGCTGATGCTATATTATCTTTAGCATGTGGAGATGGAACACAAACTGTGGTTAAAAATGTAAAAGATAAACCTGTATATCCAGCAAATGATACTTTATTTATAGGAGAAGTAAAAAGAGTTGGAGAGTTTGAAGAAGCCTGTAAAGCATGTGGACAGTGTGAGCTTGCTTGGACTGGAGGAATATGTCCAGTAACTATGTGTGCTAAAGGATTACTAAATGGAGCTTGCGGTGGAGCAAGAGATGGAAAATGTGAAGTTGACCCTGAAAATGATTGTGCATGGGTACTTATATATAATAGATTAAAATCTATAAATCAATTAGATAATCTATTAGATATAAAAGAACCTAAAGATTATTCAAAAGCATGCAATCCGAGAAGCCTGAGTTTAAAGAAAAAAGAAGCTATGGCTAATGCTTAAGTAGTTTTTATAAGGTTAAAAGGGGGATAAAAAAATGAGCTTATTAAAAGAAGCTTTAGAAAATGGTAAGTTTGCAGTTACAGCTGAAATGGCTCCTCCAAAAGGAACGGACTTATCACATTTAGTAGAGTGTGCAAAAGCTGTTAAAGGAAGAGTCCATGCTGTAAATGTAACAGATTTTCAATCAGCAGTAATGAGAACAACTTCACTTACTACATGTAAATTGTTGAAAGATGAAGGGTTAGAACCTGTACTTCAAGTAACGGGAAGAGATCGAAATAGAATAGCAATACAAGGAGAATTATTATCAGCTGGGGTATTTGGGATAACAAATATGTTAGCATTAACAGGAGACCACACCATAGTAGGAGATCATCCTCAAGCAAAACCTGTATTTGACCTGGATTGTGTTGGTATATTAAAAACAGCACAAAAATTATCACAAGGAACAGATATGGTAGGAAATCAATTAAAAGGAGCACCAAATTTTTATTTGGGAGCATCAGTAACACCTAGATACACACCTATTGAAATTCAATTATTAAAAATGAAAAAGAAAATTAACGCAGGAGCTAAGTTTTTCCAAACTCAAGCTGTGTATGATATAGATACAATGAGAGAATTTAGAAAGCATACTAAAGATATGAACACAAAGGTTTTAGCTGGAATAATACCTCTGAAATCTCCAGGAATGGCTAAGTTTATGAATGAAAATGTACCTGGTATATATGTTCCAGATGAACTTATAGAAAGACTTAGATCAGTAGGAAAAGAAAATTGGGTTAATGAAGGAATAAAAATAGCTGGAGAGTTAATACAAAAATTAAGAGATGAAAATTTATGTGATGGAATTCACATTATGGCTATAGGTGCAGAAGAAAATGTACCGGCTATTTTAGATGCAGCAAATATATAATTTAAACCATAGGGGGATTAAACTATGAAAGTAGCAGTAATAGGAGGAGGACCAGGTGGTTATGTAGCTGCTATAAAAGCCGCTATGCTTGGTGCTGAAGTTACAGTTATAGAAAAAAGAAGAGTTGGAGGAACTTGTTTAAATGTAGGGTGTATACCAACGAAGGCTTTACTAGCATCATCTTCATTATTATCATCTATAAAAGAAGCTAAAGATTTTGGAATACATATAGATGGAAATGTAGAAGCTAACTTTGAAAATATAATGGGTAGAAAAAATAAAATAGTTAATCAATTAATTAGTGGAATAGAATTTTTATTTGATAAAAGAGGAATAAAGCTAGTTAATGGATTTGGAAAGTTGATAGATAAAAATAAAATCGAAGTAAAAAAAGAAGATGGAAGTTTAGAAATAGTAGAAGCTGATAAAATAATATTAGCAAATGGATCACAGCCAGTTATATTACCCATGTTTCCATATGATGGAGAAACCATAATAACTAGTGATGAGGCTTTAAATTTAAAAGAAGTACCTAAGTCCTTATTGATAGTTGGTGGTGGAGTTATAGGTTGTGAGTTCGGACAGTTTTTTAGGGCTTTAGGAGCTGAAGTTACAGTGGTGGAAATGTTTGATCAGTTGCTTCCGCTTGAAGATAAAGATGTAGCTAAACAGTTGCAAAGACAGTTTAAAAAGGATAAAATTAAGGTAATGACAGGTATTAGAATCGAAAAGTGTGAAATAGTTGACAATGGAGTTGTTGCAACTCTTTCAAATGGAAAGCAAGTTAAAGCTGAAAAAGCTTTATTATCAATAGGAAGAAAACCTTATCTTGACAATTCGGGAGTAGAAGAGTTAGGAATAGAATTAAATAGAGGTAAGGTAGTAGTAAATGAAAATCTAGAAACAAACATTGAGGGTATATATGCAATAGGTGATTTAATAAATACACCATTTTTAGCACATGTAGCATCAAAGGAAGGATTAGTAGCAGCACAAAATGCTATTAGTGGCAATTCAAAGACTGTAAATTACGCAGCAGTTCCAAGATGTGTATATACTGAACCAGAAGTTGCAGGAGTAGGAAAAACTGAAAAAGAGCTTCAAGAAAAAGGTATAGAGTATAATACAGGACAATTCGATTTTAGAGCATTAGGAAAAGCTCAAGCAATAGGACACTTCCAAGGATTCATAAAAATCTTAGCAGATAAACAACATAAAATAATAGGCGCATCTATAGTAGGACCTCATGCAACAGATTTATTAACAGAATTATCTTTAGCAGTACATTTAGGGTTAACAGTAGAACAAGTTGGAGATGTTATACATGCACATCCTACACTATCAGAAGGGATAATGGAAGCTCTTCATGATGTACATGGAGAATGTGTTCATTCAGCTCCAAATTTAGCAAAAGCATAAACAGGAAAAGGTCCTGTTTAGACTAAACAAAGGGGGAAATCTTATGGGATTTAATATTGCAGTAGCAGGAAAAGGTGGAACTGGTAAGACTAGTCTTACAGGACTTTTAATTGACTGCTTAGTGAAGGATAAGAAGGGACCTATATTAGTAGTTGATGCAGATGCAAATGCTAATATAAATGAAGTATTGGGATTGGATATTGATGTAACATTAGGTCAAATAAGGGAAGAGATAAACCAAAGAGAAAAACAAGGTAATTCATTTCCAGGAGGAATGACAAAAGCTCAATATTTGCAGTATAGATTGAACACTTCAGTAGCAGAAGGACCAGGTTATGATTTGATAGTCATGGGTAGATCAGAAGGTGAAGGATGTTACTGTTATGTAAATGGGATTTTAAGAGAGCAAACAGATAAGCTTTCTGATAGCTATGGTTACTTAGTTATAGATAATGAAGCAGGTATGGAACATTTAAGTAGAAAAACTACTAAGCATATAGATAAATTATTATTAATTAGTGATTGCTCAAGACGTAGTATACAAGCAGTTGCAAGAATACGAGATTTAGCTAGAGAATTAAAATTAAATGTAGGCGATATGCAATTAGTTGTAAATAAGGTTCCAAATGGAATATTAAATGATGGGGTAAAAGAAGAAATTGAAAAACATAAATTAGATCTTTTGGGAGTGATACCTTTAGATGAGATGATATATGAATACGATTCATCGGGTATACCTTTAGTAAAATTACCTGAAGATTCTAAGTCAAAAGTAGCTATTAAAGATATTATATCTAAATTAGAATTAAATTAGGCTAAGGGGGAGAAAAATATGGCATTCAAGATGTCTGTTCAAAAATACTCTGGTAAGATATCAGAGGCGGAAATAGGTTCAGGGGAAAGCTCTATAAAAATAGGAGGAGAAAATATACTTCCTTTTTATAACTTTGATGGAGAAAAAACAAACACTCAAAAAATAGGTGTTGAGATGCTAGATGTATATCCAGAAAACTGGACTGAAGCAATAAAAGATTTATACAAAGATGTAGCTAATGATAGCGTTAAATGGGCTAAGTACATAGAGGAAAATATAAAGCCTGATTTTATATGTTTAAAGTTTGAAGGAGCAGACCCTAATGGATTAGATAAAACGCCTGAAGAGTGTGGGGATTTAGCAAAAGATATTGTATCTAATATATCGTTACCGATAGTTATAGCTGGGACTGGGAATTTTGAAAAAGATGCTAAGGTTTTTGAAAAAGTAGCTCAATCAGTAGATGGATATAACTGTTTATTTATGTCTGCTACAGAAGAAAATTATAAAGGGGTAGGAGCAGCGGCTGGTATGGCTTATAGCCATAAGGTTGGAGCTGAGTCTTCTGTTGATATAAACTTAGCTAAGCAGTTAAATGTGTTATTAACTCAATTAGGAGTTAAACAAGAAAATATAGTAATGAATGTAGGATGTTCAGCGGTAGGTTATGGATATGAATACGTTGCATCTACGATGGATAGAATCAGACTTGCAGCACTTGGTCAAAATGATAAGACATTACAGATGCCTATAATAACACCTGTTTCTTTTGAAACTTGGAATGTAAAAGAATCTGTAGCTAGTGTGGAAGATGAACCAACTTGGGGATGCCAAGAAGCTAGAGGTATAAACATGGAAATATCAACAGCTGCAAGTGCATTAGTTGGGGGAGCGAATACAGTAGTACTTCGTCATCCAAAATCTGTAGAAACTATAAAAACTTTAGTTAGTGAATTAGCTTAATAAGGTTAGGGGGAGAAAAATATGGCTTTAAAAGCTTTAGATATATTTAAATTAACACCAAAGAAAAATTGTAAAGATTGTGGATTTCCAACTTGTATGGCATTTTGCATGAAGGTTGCATCAGGTGCGTGTGAAATAGGTAAATGCCCTCATATGGCACAAGAAGCATTAGATAAATTATCAGAGGCTACAGCACCACTTATGAAATCTTTAAAAATAGGAACAGGAAATTGCCAATATGATTTAGGTGGAGAAACAGTCTTATTTAGACATGAAAAAACATTATTAAATAGAAATAGATTTGCAGTAGAATTTTGTGAGTGTATGAGTGAAGAAGAAGTTAACTCGAAAATAGAAAATATAAAAACTGTAAACTATGTAAGAATAGGCGAAGAAATGAAAATAGAAATAGCAGCTTTAAGATATTGTTCAGATAAAGATGCTTATTTAAATTTATTAAATAAAGTAAAAGATAGCGGATTAGATATAGCTTATATTATAGTTTGTGAAAATCCTCAAATAGCAAAAGAAGCTGTTGAAATATTGAAAGGAACAAATCCTATAGTATATGGTGCGACTAAAGAAAATTATAAAGATATGGTAGATATAGTTAAAAATGATAAGTTGGTGCTAGGAGTGAAAGCATCTAATTTAGAAGAATTATATTCTACTACTGAAGCTATCCAATTGTTAGGATACAAAGAGCTATTATTAGACACTACAGGAGAAACTATAAAAGATACATTTACAAATACAGTTCAAGTTAGAAGAATATCTTTAAAAGAGCAAGATAGAACATTTGGATACCCATCTATAATATTTGCAAATAAATTATCAAAAGAAAATCCTATGATGGAAGTAGCACTATCATCAGTATTTACAATAAAATACGGATCTATAATAGTTTTAAATGATATAGATTATGCAAAAGCATTACCTTTATTTGCGCTTAGACAAAATGTATATACAGACCCACAAAGACCGATGAGAGTAGAAACTAAGATATACCCAATAAATAACCCAGATGAAAATTCACCAGTTTTAGTTACTGTTGACTTTGCATTAACATATTTCATAATAGCAGGAGAAATAGAAAGATCTAAAGTTCCGGTTTGGTTAGCTATACCAGATGCAGGTGGATACTCTGTTCTTACAGCATGGGCAGCTGGGAAATTTGGAGGAAGTTCCATAGCTAACTTCATAAAAGAAAGCGGAGTTTCGGAGAAGACAAAAAATAGAGATTTAATAATACCAGGTAAAGTAGCTGTATTAAAAGGTGATATAGAAGATAACTTACCTGGATGGAATGTAGTTATAGGAACTGAAGAGTCAATGGAATTACCTAAATTCTTAAGAGAATATAAAAGTAGTAAAGAAGAATCTGTAGTTCAAGCTTAATGAAAAAATAATTAATAGGGGGATTAAATAAATGGAAAGATTTATGATTATAGGTGAAAGAATTCACTGTATATCGCCATCGATAAGAAAAGCTTTAGAAGAAAGAGACCCAGCTCCAATATTAAAAAGAGCTAAAGAACAATTAGATGCAGGAGCTCATTATATAGACTTTAACATAGGACCGGCAGAAAGAGATGGAGAAGATATAATGGCTTGGGGTGTTCAGTTGCTACAATCAGAATTTAACAATGTTCCGTTAGCATTAGATACAGCTAACAGAAAAGCCATAGAAGCAGGAATTAAAGTTTACAACAGAGAACATGGTAAGCCGATAATAAACTCAGCTGATGCTGGAGGAAGAATAGAATTAATAGATTTAGCGGGTGAGCATGAAGCAAAAGTTATAGCTTTATGTGCTAAAGAAGGAATACCAAGAGATAATGATGAACGTATGGCTTATTGTCAAGAGATGTTAGAAAGGGGATTAATGGCAGGGTTAGAGCCAGAAGATATGTTATTTGATCCATTATGTTTAGTTATAAAAGGAATGCAAGATAAGCAAATGGAAGTTTTAGAAGCTATAAAAATGATGAGTGAAATGGGATTATTAACTACAGGTGGATTATCAAATGTATCAAATGGTTGTCCTAAACATGTAAGACCTATATTAGATAGTGCATTCGCAGCTATGGCTATGGCTAATGGATTTAGTTCTGCAATAATAAATCCATGCGATGAAGAGTTAATGAGAACTATAAAATCTTGCGATATAATAAGAAATTCAAGCTTATATGCAGATTCTTTCTTAGAATTAAATGAAGGTGGTTTCGCATATAACGTATAGATATATATTTTTTTTATAAAAGGGGGAAATAGAGTGAAAAATTTGTACAGTACTGTTTTTAATGGATCTGATCAAGCTCTAGAAGCTGCGAAAGGATTACTTAATGAAGCTATAGAAAAACATGGAAGAGAACATAAAACAGGATTCCCGGATACCGCATATTCTCTACCTTGCATATATGCAGCAACAGGTAAGAAGATGAATAATTTAGGGGATTTAGAAGCAGCTTTAGAAATAATTGAAAGTTTAATAAATAAAACTCATTTATTGGAATATGTATTTAACTCAGGATTAGCGACAGCTTTAGCAGCAGAGGTTATAGAAGCTATAAAATATTCTATAAGTGATGCTCCATATAGCGAACCTTGTGCAGGTCATATAACAGACCCTATAATCAGATCTCTTGGAGTACCATTAGTTACTGGAGATATACCAGGAGTTGCTGTTGTACTTGGAGAATGTCCAGATGCAGATACTGCAGCTAAAGTTATAAAAGATTACCAATCTAAAGGATTATTAACATTCTTAGTTGGAAAAGTTATAGATCAAGCTATAGAAGCTGGTGTTAAAATGGGTCTAGAGCTTAGAGTTATACCTTTAGGATATGATGTAACAAGTGTAATACATGTTGTATCTGTTGCTGTAAGAGCTGCATTAATATTTGGAGGATTAACTCCTGGTGATTTATCTGGATTACTAGAATATACAGCTAAGAGAGTTCCTGCATTTGTAAATGCATTTGGTCCATTGAGTGATTTGGTTGTATCTTGTGGTGCGGGAGCTATAGCTTTAGGATTCCCAGTTATAACAGATCAAGATGTTTTAGAAGTTCCGATGAACTTATTAACTCAAAAGGATTATGATAAGTTTGTAGCAACTTCGCTAGAAGCTAGAGGAATAAAGATAAAAATTACTGAAATACCAATACCAGTATCTTTTGCAGCTGCTTTTGAAGGTGAAAGAATAAGAAAGAACGATATGCTTGCTGAGTTTGGTGGAAATAAAACAGAAGCTTGGGAATTAGTTAGAAAAAAAGAGTTTTCAGAAGTTGAAGACCATAAGATAGAAATAATAGGAAAAGATATAGATGAAGTGGAAGATGTAAATGGAGTAGTTAGACTTCCACTTGCAGTAATAGTTGATATAGCTGGAAAGAATATGCAAGAAGACTTTGAACCAGTATTAGAAAGAAGATTACATTATTTCTTAAACTATATAGAAGGTGTAATGCATGTTGGGCAAAGGGATATAACTTGGATAAGAATATCTAAGGATGCAGTTGAAAAAGGATTTAGATTAAACCATATAGGAGAAGTTTTATATGCTAAAATGCTAGATGAGTTTGAATCAGTTGTTGATAAGTGCCAAATAACTTTAATAACTGATGCAGAAGAAGTTGCTAAGTTAAAAGAAGAATATGCAATTCCTAAGTATAGAGCTAGAGATGAAAGATTAGCTTCATTAGTAGATGAAAGTGTTGAAGAATTCTACACTTGTAACTTATGCCAATCATTTGCGCCAGCACATGTTTGTGTTGTAACTCCTGAAAGACTTGGACTTTGCGGAGCTGTTAGCTGGTTAGATGCTAAAGCAACTAAAGAGCTAGACCAAACAGGACCATGTCAACCAATAATAAAAGGAGATTGTATAGATGATCTAAAAGGTATATGGCAATCAGTAAATGATGAAGTAGCTAATATATCTCAAGGTGCAGTTGAAAGTGTTACACTTTACTCTATATTAGAAGATCCAATGACTTCTTGTGGATGTTTTGAGTGTATATGCGGTATAATGCCAGAAGCTAATGGATTTGTTATAGTAAATAGAGAACATGCAGGAATGACTCCTGTTGGTATGACATTTGGAGAACTTGCTTCTATGACAGGTGGCGGAGTTCAAACTCCAGGATTTATGGGTCATGGAAGACAATTCATATCTTCTAAGAAATTTGCTTACGCAGAAGGTGGTCCATCTAGAATAGTATGGATGCCAAAAGAATTAAAAGATTATGTAGCAGATAAGTTAAATGCTACTATGAAAGAATTACATGGTATAGAAAACTTTGTAGATATGATATGTGATGAGACTATATCTACTGACTCTGAAGGTGTATTAGCATACTTAGAAGAAAAAGGCCATCCAGCTTTAGGCATGGAGTGTGTAATGTAGATTAAGTAAATTTTGAGGAGTGAAAATATGAAAGTTATACCAAATTTAAAATATTGTAAAGAACATACATGGGCTAAAATAGAAGGCGAGTATGCATATATAGGAATAACAGATTATGCTCAAGATCAATTAGGAGAAATATTATTTGTTGAGATGCCAGACGTTGAAGATGAAATAACTAAAGGCCAAGATTTTGGAGTTGTAGAATCTTCTAAAGTTGCTTCAGATTTAATAGCTCCTATATCTGGAGAAGTTATTGCAATAAATGAAATATTAGAAGATGAACCAGAAGCAATAAATGAAGATGCTTATGAAGCATGGATAATAAAGATTAAAATTTCAGACTCTGATGAATTAGAAAGCTTATTAAGTTCAGATAGTTATGAATCAAATTTAGAATAAAAACTGTTTTAATTAATTTTAGTTTCTTGATAAAAAATTAATTAAGGGGATGTCTAAAAATATAGTTTGCTCATGGAAAAATATATAATAAATATTATATATTATCCATTTGTTATATATTTCTAGGCATCCTCTTTTAGGTATTGAGAAATTGTTTTTGAATTAAAATAGTTTTTTACATATTAACTAAAAATTCACTAAGTAATAAGACAAAAATCAAGGTAATAACATGCTTTATATAGAATATATAGGTATAGAAAAATTAAAATTTAATGACTTGTATATAGGAGGGGCTTTTGTGGTTAGAGTAAAAGTAGCATCTCATAAAAAAGAGATCATATGTGATAAAGGGGAAATTTTATTAGATGTAATTAGAGAAAATAAAATATTTTTAGATGCTCCATGTAATGGGAATATGGTATGTGGAAAGTGTAAAGTTAAGTTATTAAATGGAAATGTAGATTCTAAAATAAATATACATATAAGTGAAGATGAAATAAATCAAGGATATATACTTTCGTGTGCTAGTAAAGTTATGGAAGATATAGAGATAGAAGTACCGGATAAACTATCTGCATCTATGAGTGATATGAAAATAGAAGGTAGTGATGAATATAAAGACAAAAATATAGTTAATAAAGCTATGAATATGATTGTAGAAAATAAATTGGATTTTAATAAAAACATATTTAAAAAATTTATTGAAATAGATAAGCCGAATTTAGATGACAATATAAGTGATGTAAATAGATTAGAAAGATATATAAGAAATAATTTAGGATATAAAAATATAGATTTTAACATTGGGATATTAAAAAAAATACCCACAGTATTTAGAGAAAATAATTTTAACGTTACAATTACATATGAAGTTATAGACGATAATATATATCTAATTGATATAGAGTCTGTAAATACAGAAAAAGAACTTTATGGAATTTCAATTGATATAGGAACTACCTCTGTAGTAGTATGTTTAGTTAATTTATATAATAATGAAATTATAGGTAAATCATCATCGGGAAATGCTCAAATTAAATATGGTGCAGATGTAATAAATAGAATAATATATTCTACAAAAAAAGACGGATTAGAGATATTAAGAAAAAGTATAGTAGATGAAACTATAAATCATTTATTAGATGATATATATATTAACTATAATATTGATAAAAATAGAGTTGTTTACAGTGTAGTAGCTGGAAATACTACTATGAGTAGCTTATTTCTAGGTGTATATCCTGACTTTTTAAGACAAGAACCATATATACCACCGTTTACAATACCACCAAAACTTATAGCTGAAGATGTAGGTTTAAATATAAATTGCAATGGACAAGTATATTTAGCACCTTCTGTAGCTAGTTATGTAGGTGGAGATATAACTGCAGGCGTATTATCATCAGGTATGTGGACTAGTGATAATAATATACTTTTTATAGACTTGGGAACTAATGGAGAAATTGTATTTGGAAACAAGGATTATATGATGACATGTGCTTGTTCTGCTGGACCGGCTTTTGAAGGTGGAGGTATAAGTTGTGGAATGAGAGCATCTAGTGGAGCTATAGAAAAAGTAAATATAGATAAAGAAACTTTAAAACCAAAGTTAACTATTATAGGTGATTGTAAACCTATAGGCATTTGTGGATCAGGAATAATTGATCTTATATGCAAAATGATGATGAGTGGAATTATTGATAGAAGAGGTAAAATTAATAAAGATTTAAAAAGCAAAAGATTACGATTTAATGAGTATGATATAGGAGAATATGTACTTGCATTTAAAGAAGAATATAATATAGAAAATGATTTAATTGTAAATGAAGTAGATATAGATAATTTTATAAGAGCTAAAGGTGCAATATATTCAGGAGCATCAACACTTATAGAAAGTTTAGGGATGGATTTTACGGTTATAGATAAGATATTGATTGCTGGAGGAATTGGGAATAGCCTAAATGTAGAAAATGCTATAATGATTGGATTGCTTCCAGATGTAGATAGGGAAAAGTTCAACTATATAGGGAATAGCTCATTAATAGGTGCATACTTAACCTTAGTAAGTGATGATGCTAAGAAAAAGTTAGAAGAGATTTCAAGTCAAATAACTTATGTGGAATTAAGTGTATATCCAACCTATATGGATGAATTTATATCAGCGTGTTTTTTACCACATACTAATATAGAACAATTTCCAACAGTAAAAAAAATGCTAGGAGAATAAAAATATGAATTTAAATGAAAAGATGAAACTAGCATATGAAACTAAAATCAATTCGTTTGGTAATAAAATAGAATTTTCATACCCAAATCAAACATTAGCAGTAAGTATAACCGATATAAATTGTAGTTTAGGATGTGCACATTGTAATGGGCAATATCTAAAAAACATGACACCTATAAATAATTATAAAAAAGATATAAAAAAAAGAAAAATAACTAGTGTTTTATTAAGTGGAGGATGTAGTTTAGATGGCAAAGTACCTATAGAAAAACATATAGAATTGATAAAAGAGTTAAAGGAAAAGGGTTATAAATTAAATTCACATATAGGACTTATGGATAAAGAAAGTATAGAAAAAGTATGTAAGTATTTAGATTACGTGTCTTTTGATTTAGTATTTGATGAAGATACAATAAAAGAAGTTTACAAAATAAATAAAAATAGAGAAGAATATATAAATACATATGAATATATAAAAAAATATACAAATGTAGCACCACACATATGCATCGGGTTAAAAGGTGGAAATATATGTGGTGAATATGAAATTATAGAATACTTAAAAGATAATCAACCTAATCAATTAACATTTATAGTTTTGATTCCTACTAAAAACACTGAGTATGAGAGTACTCAGCCGCCAAAAATTGAGGAAGTTATAGATCTATTATGTGAAGCGAGAATAAGTCTTCCTAAAACTAAAATAAATTTAGGTTGTATGAGACCTAGAGGTGAATATAGAAATAGATTAGATAAGTTAGCTATTGAATGTGGAATAAATAAAATTGTACTTCCATCGAAAATGTGTAAAAAATTAGTGCAAGAAAAAAATTTAGATGTTATAGAGAGTAAGGAGTGCTGTGTATTATGATAAGGCTATCTGTAGGAACAGCCATAGAACTGGGTATAAAAAAAGGCAAAAGTGATATAGCTCCGACTACGGCATATATAATGGTAGGGAATAAATGTAATAATAAATGTTCTTTCTGTTCTCAATCAATTGAAAGCAGTAGTAGAAAAGATAGATTATCGAGAGTATTATGGCCTGAGTATAGTAAAGAAGAAATATTAAATGGATTTAAAAATTATAAAGGTGAAAAAATAAAAAGGATATGCATACAATCTATGGCTAGTGAAGAATCTCATGAAGAAGTTAGAAATTTCATACAGTATATACAGCAATATTTAAATGTACCTATATCCTTATCAGCTAAATTAGAAGATATGGAAGAAATAGAAAATTTTTTTGATTTAGGAGTAGACAAAGTAGGTATAGCCATAGATGCAGCGAATAAAGAATTATATGAAACTATAAAAGGCAATAATTTTGAGGAAAAAATAGATTTTATAAAAGAAGTTGGAATATTATACCCAAATAAAATTAGTACGCACATAATTGTTGGATTAGGAGAAACTCATAAGGATATATATGATTTATACAAATGTTTAAAAGATTACAATATAACTATAAGTTTATTTGCTTTTACTCCTGTAAAGGGAACTAAAATGGAATGTATAAGCCAACCAAATATAGAAAGTTATAGGAAAGTACAGTTAATGACTTATATGATGGACAGAGGATATAATAGAGATTACTTTAAATTCAATAAAAGTGGATATTTAAATAATATAGAAATAGATAATTATATAAAAGAGGATATTTTAAAAGGGCATCCATTTGAAATAAAAGGATGTAAAAATTGTAATAGACCTTATTATAATGAAAGACCAGGTCATGTTATATACAATTACTCAAGGAACTTAAATAAAGAAGAAATAGATTTAGCAATAAAAGAGATAAATTTAAATATAGGGGATATTTAGATATGCAAAAATGGAGAGTTATAAAAAATAAAGCATATAATGGAGCAATGAATATGGCAATAGACGAAGCCTTAATGATTTCGTACAAAGATAAAAAGAGCAAGCCTACCTTAAGATTTTATACGTGGAAGCCTAATTGTTTAACTATTGGATATTTTCAAAATCTAAAAAAAGAGGTTGATTTAGAAAAATGTAAAAAGTTAAATATTGATTGCGTAAGGAGAGCTACTGGTGGAAGAGCTGTACTACATCAAAGTGAGCTTACATATTCAATAGTAGTTGGAGAAGATAATGAGTTAATGGATAAAAGTATAAATGAATCATATAGGTTTATAAGTCAAGGAATATCTAAAGGATTAGAGCTAGAAGGTATAAAAATTGATAAGTTAAGTCAAGGAGAGCGAATAAGTAGAGAAAAGCTTTCAGCGGCATGTTTTAATGCACATGCATCATATGAGATAACTATGAATAATAAAAAAATAGTTGGAAGTGCTCAACATAGAAAAGATGGTGTTATATTACAACATGGATCTATAGTTTTAAAATTTAATGTAAATGATTTATATGAAGTTATAAAAACTAAAAGCGTAGAACTAAAGGAACGCGCAAAAAAATTTACAATAAGTAAGGCTAGTGGAATAGAAAATGAAATAGGGAAAAGTATAGATATTTTAAGCTTAGAAAAATCTATAATAAAAGGAATAGAAGAATCATTTAATGTTGAATTTGAAGAAGGTCATTTAAGTGATTATGAATTAGATTTAGCTAATAAGCTATATTATAAATATTCATCAAATGAATATATTAATAAAAGATAATTTATATAGTTAAACTAATTGACTTTATATAAAATCTGGTGTTATACTCAAAATACATAGAGTTATTTGAAATCATGAAGATTTCTTTGAGGGTTTTGAAATACCTTGGAGGAATCTTTTTTTGATTATAGTGAAATTTATTATATACTAAGGGGGATTAGATTATGTGTGAATCAGCAGCTTATGTTTTAAAAAACAACAACCTTGAAAGAGTTATGGATAATGTGGTGAGTGTAGATCCATACGAAGGAAAAGTATATTTAACTGATTTATTAGGAGAACAAAAGATAATAGATGGAGAAATAAAAGAAATAAGACTTATGGACCATAAAATTATAATTGAAGAATCAACTAAATAAAATTTAAATTTACATAAAATTAATGTAGCTGAGGGGAAAAAATATATGGTAATAGCAGTTATAGATGGAATGGGTGGAGGCATAGGGGCTCAAATAATAGCATCTCTTCGAGATGAATTACCATCATATATAGAAATTTATGCTTTGGGTACAAACTCAATTGCAACTAGTTCTATGATGAAAGCACATGCAAACAAAGGTGCAACAGGAGAAAATGCAATTGTAGTTTCTACTAAAAAGGCAAGTATAATAGTTGCTCCTGTATCGGTAGTTATACCAAACTCAATGATGGGGGAAGTAACTTCTAAAATTAGTGAAGCTATATCAGATAATGAAGCTTTAAAAATATTGTTACCTATAATGCCAGAAGATATAGAGCTTGTAGGATTAGAAGGAAAACCATTGTCACTTTTAATAAAAGATGCAGTGAAAGTTATAAAAAAAGAGTTTAATATAAAATAAGGGGGATTTATAATGTTATTTAATAAAACTAGTATAAGAAATCATCATGGGCATGATCATGACCATGATCATCACTCAAGTGCAACAATAGCTGATAATAAGGATGAGAAAACTCTTAATATACTTCTTGTTCATTGGGTTAATCATAATGAATCTCATGAAGAAGGATTTAAGGAATGGGTAGAAAAAGCTAGAGAAATGGGAAAAGAAGAAACTGCTAACAATATAAATCAAGCTATAGAGTATTTAAGAAAAGCAAATGAAAAGTTATTAGAAGCTAAAAAAAATATGTAATAAATAAAAGGGAATTTATTATTCCCTTTTATATTTTTAAAATTATAATATAAAATTTAATAAAAAACGTTGACATATATATAATAAAAATATATAATTTAATTATAGCAAAGAGTTAATACGGAGAAGTACTCAAGCGGCTCAAGAGGATCCCCTGCTAAGGGATTAGGCTGGGTAAACCGGTGCGAGGGTTCGAATCCCTCCTTCTCCGCCAGTTAAGACTGTTGATTTTATCAACAGTCTTTTTTATGTATAGAAAATTTTATTTAATAATTTTAAGATTAATAAAATTTTCTATATACTTGATTAGATATAAAATTTTTATTATTGATTAAATTCTTTAGATAAAATATATTTAGATAAAGATAATATATTTTCATGTAAATAGTTTTTATCAACCTTAAGGGGAATAATAGATCCCAATTTATAAAATAAAATTGTGCTTCCTTTGCTGTCTAGTGCGCTTTTAATATTAACATTAATATACAATTCATATTCATTAGATAATATATTATAATTTTCATTGAATATATTTATAATGGGATTAAA